>JAFTKK010000020.1 GCA_017453325.1 Clostridia bacterium | reverse complement strand
CGTCCTCTACGTAAATATCCTTGCGACGCAGGGGCATATAGCTCATCCGATCCACATAGGTCACGCGCGGCGTTTCCTCTGCAAATTTTTGCAGCCATTCGTTGTATTCCGTTCTTTGCGCCAGAACCTCCTCGGTAGGGTTTGGCCCCGCACCCGTGCCCTCAAGATAGATCTGCAGATCGGGAAAATCAGTCAGCGCATACACCAAAACACGCTGCGCCAGCTCCCAGTTTTCCTCTCTTGTGTAGCCAAAGGCCGCACCGTTGCCGTAGCTCGGGCTGTAGACCAGCACCTTTGGCTTCAAGGGGCGAACCATACGGTCGTAATAATAGAGCTGATGCTCTGGGCAGCTTGAACCAAAGCCGCGATTGATGCAGCAGGGCTTGCCGCTGGCACCCACAAGCACCTCACGCAAGGGCGTATGCTTCCAGCGCTCACTCCATCTGGTAAAGTTAGAGGGACCGTAAAATACGATCTGCCCCGGCTCTACCTGCTCCTGCTCGTACCTTTGCACCGCCTCCTCCATGGAGGAGTTCCATATCTCAATAAACTTAAGTCCAACCTTAACGGGCATACTGCCACCTCCGCTTTCTCATTTTGCGCACCGTGCTGCGCCTTATCTGCATTATAGCCGAAGAGAGCCGAAAACGCAAGCCTCTCGGCGCAACATTTTTGCATCTTTTGCCGCGTCGCGGCTTGTAAGGTGCTACATAACTGCGCCACGCCACAGCAAAATCTGCGAAAAATCTTTCAGCCGAGAGATGCTTAGCAGTTTCGGCAGAGCAAAAAGGTGGCATGGCAAGGGAAAGGGGCGCGGTAATATGCGGATATGACAAGGCGCTTTCCCACAGTCAGGGCGCGTTTTTGCCTGCCCAAACCTTGCGGGTTCGGCTCTCTTTGGCTATACCGAGGAAAACGTGTCAAGAAAAAGCGATCAACCAAAAAACGACCGCCAATGCGGTCGTTTTTTGTTACGCAACGCAGCATCGCGATGCTAATTACGTCGGTTAGAAATCGCGTCTGCCCTCCAGCGCGCGCGACAGCGTAATCTCGTCGGCGTACTCGAGCTCTCCGCCGTAGGGAATGCCGTGTGCAAGGCGCGTGACCTTGATGCCAAGGGGGGAAAGCAAACGGGAAATGTACATCGCAGTTGCCTCACCCTCGGTGGTGGCACCCGTTGCCACGATCACCTCCTTGACGGTATCATCCTGCAGACGGGCAAGCAGCTCGCGCAGGGTGAGGGTATCGGGGGTGATACCGTGCATGGGAGAAATCAGGCCGTGCAGCACGTGATAAACGCCGTTGAAGCTGCGCACTCTCTCAAAGGCCATGACCGCGCGGGCATCCTCCACCACGCACAAAATGCTTTTGTCGCGTGCGGGATTGGCGCAGACGGGGCAGACCTCGCGGTCTGTGAGATTGGCACAGATGGGGCAACGGTGGATCTTGCTCTTCGCATCGTGAAGAGCCGCCGTAAAGGCCTCGATATCCTCGGGCGTGTATTCGAGCACGGCGAGCGCGAGGCGCTGTGCCGACTTGCGGCCAATGCCGGGCAAGCGCGCAAACTGCTCCGAGAGGATATCAAGCGCTTCAATGCCGGTGTTCATCAAAACAGCCCCGGCATACCGGGCATGCCGAGCGCACCCGTGATCTTGGACATTTCGCTGTTATTGGTATCGTCCACGCGCTTAATGGCCTCGTTGACGGCAGCGATCAAAATATCGGAAAGGGTCTCGATATCGTCGGGATCCACGATCTCGGGGTCGATATCAAGCGCCAGGATCTGCTTCTTGCCGCTGATCTTGAGGGAAACAGCTCCGCCGCCGGCAGAAATATCATACTCACGGTTGTCAAGCTCCTCTTGCTTGGCGGCCATCTCCTCCTGCATTTTTTGCGCCTGCTGCAGCATGGCGTTCATGTTTCCGGCACCGCCCATGCCCTTAGGGTAATTTGCTCTCATATCTGATACTCCTTTGGTGAATTTTCGTTACTGCCCGTTTTCTGCGGCAGATAAAATATCGTCGATCACGGTATCGGTTTTGACAGTCGAGGTCTCGGCCGTCTCGATCAAAAGATCGCTGTCGCGCACCTCGCGCTGCAACTCAAGGCAAAGCGCATGGCGCAACACGTCGCGCCCGCCTGCCTGCTCTAACATCATTTCCGCGAAGGAATTGGGCAAGAGCACCACCACGCGCTGCTGCTCGTCCAAAAAGGCGCGGGCGTCGGTGAGGAACGAGGAGATCATGGGATTATCGCGCTCCATACGTGCCACACAGTTGATAAAGCCGCGCATACGGGTCAGCACGCGGCCGCCGTTTGCAGGCTTTTGTACGGGGGCAGACGCTTTCGCTGCGGGCTGCTCCTTTTTCGGTGCGGGGGTCGCTTCCGTCTTTGGTGCTCTCGCGTCGCTTGCCGCAGGGGCAGGCTGCACGGGCGTGGCCGAAGCAGGTGCCGCAGGCGGTGGGACGGGTGCGGAAAACGTGCCCGTAATGGCAGCATCCTCCAGCTTTTCAAGGCGGGCAACCAAGCTCTCCACAGAAGTGTCAAGACGCGGGTCACACATACGCACGAGCGTAAGCTCGGCCACCATACGCTTGACGGCATTGGCGTGCTGCATGGCAAAGAGCGCATCCTCAAGCAGACGGCAATGCGCAAGCAGCGTACCCTTTTTAAATCGGTCTGCGAGCGCCGCGATCTCCGCAGCCTCGGCATCGGCAAGATCAAGATAGCGCGCCGCCTCGGTGGTGGTCTTCATCACCAGCATATCGCGGTAAACGCCGATCAGATCCTCCCAAAAAACACAAAGGTCGCGCGAGGCACAAACCGCCTCGTCAATGGCGCTGAAGATCGCGTCGTAATCGGCATCGGCCACGGCGCCAACCAGAGCAAGCGTTCCTGCGCGCCCAACCGAGCCCATCATTTCATCCACGGTGGCAACGTCTATTTTGCGTCCGCCTCCCGCGCAAAGCTCAAGCAGGCTGATGGCATCACGCATACCGCCCTGTGCCCGCCTTGCAATACGCTCGGCGGCGGCGGGATCAAGCTCAATGCCCTCCTCCTTGGCAATATAAGAGATGCGCGCGGCAAGCACGGGACTTGCAATACGGCGGAAATCAAAGCGCTGACAGCGCGACACAATGGTGGCGGGGAGCTTATGCAGCTCGGTGGTCGCCAGCACAAAGATCACGTGCGCGGGCGGCTCCTCAAGGGTCTTGAGCAGCGCGTTAAAGGCGCTTGACGAAAGCATATGCACCTCGTCCACAATATACACGCGATACTTGAGCGACGAGGGCGTGTAGACAACCTCATCACGGATATCGCGAATGTTATCCACGCCGTTGTTGGAGGCGGCATCCATTTCCAGCACGTCGGTGGCGCTGCCGTTCTCGATCGACACGCAAGCGGCGCATTTGCCGCAGGGGCTGCCGTTTTGCAGATCAAGGCAGTTGACGGCCTTGGCAAGAATTTTGGCGCAGGTGGTCTTACCCGTGCCGCGCGAGCCGCAAAAAAGATAAGCGTGACTGGGTGCACCGTTTTTGATCTCATAGCGCAAAACCGACGTGATGTGCTCCTGGCCGCACACGTCGTCAAAGGTTTTGGGACGCCACTTACGGTATAACGCCTGATGCATCTTCTGTCACACTCCTTGTTAAAATCAATAAGCCGCAAAATAAGACCATACACCTTAAAATCGAACGTCACCTTTGCGCGGCATTCGCATCTTTTGCTCGGAGCAGGCACCCTCGCGGCACATCGGGAGAGCCGCTTAATGCTGCTTGGTTCCCCATCTGACATGGTTCACGGCGTCCGATTGCGCAAGACCCACTCGTCAACACAAAAGAATACGCGCCGGACCGCATCGCCTCGGTCCTCAAAAAAGGGATCCACCCCTGCGTATAGCGGATTTCAGGTGCAGGGCCCCGCTACTCCCCCGGCTGGTATGGCCTTATTTTACGGCTTACTTTAATATTATACCAAATCTTTACCGTATTTGCAAGAGAAAATTGCGGTTTTTCAAAAAATTCCGTTTTTTCACGGTTTCGCTTGCATTGCGCGCAAAAAGCTGATACAATGAAGGCACAATCACGTTCGCGGAGGCATGCTATGAAGCACATTATTGATTGCAAATTCAAAAAAGATACGCACACCGTTATGGAAACTGCTGATTTCAGCGCGCTTGACAAGCTTTACGAGGGTCGTGTGGCGCGCTACGGCGACTATCACGCACACAGCAACTCGGGCGGCACCAGCGACGGCACCACGCTCCCGACGGAGTGGCTGCAGGCCAAGCACACGCTAAAGCTTGACTTTGTGGGTCTGATGGATCACCGCCAGGTGCGCCACCAATATCTGCCCGAGTTTGACCCCGCCTTTTTCCTTTACGGCACCGAGCCCGGCGGAAAATGGACATCCCCCGCACTCTCCTGCCACTATCTGATGATCTTTCAGAAGCGCGAATCGCTCGAACGTGTGCTGCATCAGTTCCCCAACGAGTTCCGCTTTACGGGCGGCGTTGAGGGGCATTTTGAATACATCGCCATGCCGCGTGAGAAATTTCTTGAGATCAAGGATGCCGTGCTTGCCGAGGGAGGCGCCTTTGTCAATGCGCACCCGAAGCAGCAGATCAAAAGTGACGACATCAACGATTTTTACTTCGGTGACGGCACCGCGATCGAGATCATTTACACCGATAGCTACAGCGATCAGATGAACCCCCACACACAAGCCAACTACAAGCTGTGGCTTGATATGCTGGCTGCCGATATGCGCGTTTACAACACTGCCACGGCCGATGCGCACTACGCTCCCAAAAACAGCGGTGCAAACACCGTTTACGTGCGTGAGCCCGTCTGCGCCGAATACGTGCAGCGCCTGCGCGACGGTGACCTCAATTCGGGCTACGTCGGCATCAAAATGTGCCTTGACGGCTACCCGACGGGTGCCACAGTGCCCTACAAGCGCGGCCGCAAGCTGCAGATCAAGATCGAGGACGCGCACGAGCTGCTGTTCGATCCCGACAAGAAATACCGCGTGGACGTACACACCGACCGCGGCATTGCCTACTCCGCGCCCCTCACCATGCCCTTTTCCCTCACGCTCGGCGCGAGAAAAAGAAGGTTTTACCGCGTGGAGGTGCTGCGCGAGGAGGATGGCGGTCCCGCAGCCATCGGCAACCCCATCTTTATCACCGAATAAAGGAGAACACCCATGAGAGAGCTTGGTATCAATCTGCGTGCCGCCCAAGGCATCACAGTTGAGGATTACACGAAAAAAATCGCGGAGCTTGGCTTCAAGTGCACCTTTTGCTCCACCACAACGGTGGAGGAAATGCGCCCCATTGCCGACGCGGTACACGCGGCAGGTCTCACCTTTGATCAGCTGCACGCACCCTTTCGCGGCATCAACGCCATGTGGCTTGCCGGCGAGGAGGGTGAGGTGATGTACGGCAAGCTGACCGCTGCCATTGACTGCTGCGTGGCCTTTGGCGCACCCATTGCCACGGTACACCTTTCCTCGGGTCCAAATCCCCCCACCATCACCGATATCGGCCGCGGACGCTATGAAAACCTGGTCGAATACGCCGCCCAAAAGGGCATTAAGATCGCCTTTGAAAACCAGCGCAAGCTCTTTAATATCGCCTGGGCATTCGATTACTTCCGCGATGCCGAGAACGTCGGCTTTTGCTGGGACTGCGGCCATGAGGCCTGCGCCACACCCGACATCGAGTTTATGCCTCTGTTTGGCAAGCGTCTGATCTGCACGCATATGCAGGATAACGACGCGGTCTTTGGTGAGGACCTGCACAAGCTCCCCTTTGACGGAAAGGTGGACTTTGGCCGCGTAGCACGGCAGCTGAACGGGGCGGGCTACACGGGAAGCCTCATGCTTGAGGTGGAGAACGGTGCACCGATGTATCAGGACTTTTCAGCCGAGCAGTTCCTGGAGCGCGCATGGGCATCCGCCTGCCGCCTGTGTGAACTGGTCGAGGCTTGAACATGACAACAAGGGTCTGCCGCAAATGCGAAACGCATTTGCGGCAGACCCTTATTCACATAGGGACAATCCAAAGAGAAAGTATATTGCCGTGTGCCTCAAAGCTGCCGTACAGGGTATAGCCCTGCTCCTGCACGAAATCCAACAAAAAATCGCGCATCACGCGCGTGCCCGACACCGCACCGCCGCGGAAGGAGGCCTCGTGTGCTTCATAGGCATAGTCCGAGGTGTGATAGATCAAAACGGCGCGGGGAGGCAGCTCACGCAAACGCGCAATGTCCGCCACCACCGCCGCGTCGCTCGCCACGTCAAACCATTGCACTTTCACGAAAACATCGGGATCGGGGCGCCCGCACAGGCTGTAGAAAAGCGGGATCTGGGGAAAGCAATAAATAGGGTCGCCCGGCGCGGTGTGTGCCGTGACGGCGCGAAAGATCTCCTCATATACCGCCCCCGTTTCGGGGGAAAGGCGAATGCCGCGCAAAAGGGGCAGCTCGCTTTTTTCGGTGCTTGACCAATAATCCGCCTCGGTCATTCCCCACCAATTGTAGGTATACACCATTTTTTTGCCCGCCGATTGCAACGCCAACAAAAGGCAAAGGGCGGTCAGGGCGGCGCGCACCGCATGGCAGGTCCCGGCGCGACGGGCGCGAAGCAGCAGATAGCAACGCTCGCAAAGCAAAAAAAACGCACACACCAAAAAAGCAACTCCAAAATATGCCTGCCCATCGGCAAGCCCGCCCGAGTTGCCGCAGGCAAAGGAGAGCGCCACGTAGGCGCCCGAAAGCGTGAGATACGGCAGCGCCCTTTTGGCGCGGCAGGTGTGGCGCACCGTATCAACGATCCCCCACACGCCAAGCAACACAAAAAGCGGCGTAACGGTGAGAAAAACGGCATAAACCGAAAGATAGTGCGCGGGCAGAAGCGCGGCGGTCAATTGGCGCGAGTGGCAGAAGAAAAAAAGGAACGCAAAAAACAGAGCCACCGCAACAAACGCCGCCACAGCGCCCACGCGCCGATACGGCGAAAGCGCGCACACTTCCGCCTTGTGTGCGCCGTTACCCTCATAACGGTGCAAAAAAAGCGCCGTTCCGACAAGGAGCGAGAGCAAAAAAAGCGCGAGGGGCAGGCTGCTCGCAAAAGCGTTACCGTTGTGCAGGATCCAGCCGAAGAAAAGCGCAAAAAAGCCGCCCTTTGCACCCGCCGCGCGCCCCCACGTCATCGCGAAATAGGGGACAAGCGACCCCGTGCAGGCAAGTGCGATCATCACGGCCGCCCACACCGCGGCCACCGGCCACAAAAGCCCGAACACGTCGCGTGCAATGCGCCCCCATGCACGGCGCAGCAAAAGCCCGACGTAAAGTAGCAGAACGAGTGAAAAAACCAGCATAATCAGCCCCGTATTTTGCTTGATATGCAGTAAAAAACCCAGTAAAAACCCGCACCGTATGAGGGCTTTTTGCACATTTCCACCTACCCGCAGACCGCGCACGGCCGAGAGCAGGCAGCACACCAAAAGCACGTTAAAGAGATCCATCACGCGCACGTAGTCATAAAAAACCTGCACCACCTCGGACTGCATATAAAACACCCCCGCCAAAGTGGCGAGAAACGCGACCTCGCTCCGCCGCTTTCCCACCACCGCCACCACCGCGAGGTAAAGCCCCCAGGCAAGGAGAGCAAAGATCAAAATTCCAAGCCGCCGCAACGCGATCAGCTCGTAGCCGAACACCCGTGTAAAAAATGCGATAAAATAAATATAAAAAGGGGGATACAGGTATTCAAAATCGCGGTAGGGCAAGAGCCCTTTGTTAATGCACTCCGCATAATAGGTATACCACCCCTCGGCAAAGGGCAGGGTGCGCGCGTGCATCACGGTGGCAAAGGCGATTGCGGCAAGAACGGCAAGAGCACCGAAAAAATAAAAGCGCTTGTTCCGTTTGAGCTCTCGGGCAAATCGCGCCGCCTGCATTTTGAAAACAGAGATCACCGTCACCTCCCTTAGATACCTCAACACATTTATTATGCCACCGTTGGGGCGCAACATTCAAAAACCGAAAAAACAACGCGCGCACGCGCTTTACAATTTGATAAAGATGTGTTATACTGAATAAAACCGGCAGCCCCAACAGGCAGCCGCATCCCTTCAAATACTTTCCGCCGGGTGACATTATGAAGATCAAAATCAAAGAAAAAAGCTACGAGGAGGTCCTCGCCCTTCCCGCCCACGCGCACAAAAAGCCGCTGAAGCAAAATTTGTTTTGGCGTACGCTGCTGCGCGCCGTTTCTACGCCCGACCTGCTTGCCACACGCTTCAAATGCAAGGAGATCGGCATGGAGCGTCTCGGCAAGCGCGAGCCCGCGCTCTTTTTGATGAACCATTCAAGCTTCATCGACCTCAAAATAGCCTCCACCGTGCTCTTTCCCCGTCCCTTTAACATCGTTTGCACCACCGACGGGTTCGTGGGCAAAAATCTGCTCATGCGCCTGCTTGGCTGCATTCCCACCAATAAATTTGTTTCCGACCTCAATTTGGTGCGCGACATGGTTTACGCCACAAAGAAGCTGAAAAGCTCGGTGCTGATGTACCCCGAGGCGGGCTATTCCTTTGACGGCACCGCCACACGCCTGCCCGACAGCCTTGGCAAATGCGTCAAGCTCCTCGGCGTGCCCGTGGTGGTCATTCGCACCTATGGTGCCTTTGCGCGCGATCCGCTTTACAACAATCTGCAAACGCGACGCGTGCGCGTCAGCGCTGAGATGGAATATCTCCTCTCTCCCGACGAGATCAAGGAGCTTTCCGCCGCCGAGATCGCAGAAAAGATCAGCGCGCAGTTTGCCTTTGACAGCTTCCGCTGGCAGCAGGAAAATAAGGTAAAGATCGACGAGCCGTTTCGCGCCGACTGCCTCAATCGCGTGCTCTACAAATGCCCCCATTGCATGAGCGAGGGGAACATGGAGGGGCGCGGCACCAAGCTGACCTGCCACGCCTGCGGCAGCAGCTGGGAGCTTGACGAGTACGGCTATCTTGCCGCCACCAAGGGCGAAACGCGCTTTACCCACGTGCCCGACTGGTACGAATGGGAACGCGCGTGCGTGCGCGAGGAGCTGCTGAAAAACGAATATTTGCTTGACCTTGACGTGGATATTTATCTGCTGACCGATACCAAATGCCTTTACCGCGTGGGCGAAGGGCATCTCACGCATTCCCGCGCGGGCTTCCACCTGACGGGCTGCGACGGGAAGCTCGAATACACGCAGGACCCGAGCCTTTCCTACACCCTTAATTCCGATTTTAACTGGTATGAGATCGGCGACGTGATCTCGATCGGCAACAACCGCATGCTTTATTACTGCTTCCCCAAGCAAAGGGGCGATTTTGCCGCCAAAGCACGCCTTGCCACCGAAGAACTTTACGGGATCGTGCGCGAAGAACGCAAAAACACGCATAAAGAGGCGCTTGCCTCCAAAAAATGATAGCAACGGGCCGCAAGCCCCGAATTACGTAAAAAAGAGAGGTAACAGTATGGAACTGCTCAAAAAGGCGGTGGAAAAGCACCGCGAGCGCATTTTGGCCGCCGAGCGCTACATTTGGCAAACTCCCGAAACCGGCTACCGCGAGGTAAAGACCTCCTCGTATCTGGCTGAAAAATTTGAGGAGCTGGGCTATCGCCTTACCTATGCCGAGGGCATTACGGGCTTTTATACCGTCATCGATACGGGGCGCGAGGGCCCCGAGGTTCTGGTGCTCGCCGAGCTCGACTCGGTCATCTGCCCCACGCACCCCGAATGTAACAAGGAAACCGGCGCCGTGCATTCCTGCGGACACCATACCCAATGTGCCGCGCTCTTAGGTCTTGCTGCCGCATTGAAGGAGCCCCATGTATTAGACAGCCTTTCGGGCAGGATCAGGCTCTGTGCCGTGCCCGCCGAGGAGCTGCTTGAGCTTGAATACCGCAAGGAGCTGCGTGCCAAGGGCACCATCAAATACTTTGGCGGCAAGCCCGAGTTTTTGCATCGCGGCTATTTTGACGGTGTGGATATGGCCTTTATGATCCACGCATCAAGCAAATTTGCCGTCACCGACGGCTCGATCGGCTGCATCACCAAAAATGTGATCTATAAGGGCAAATCCGCCCACGCAGGCGGTGCCCCCTGGCTCGGCACCAACGCTCTGTACGCCGCCAACTGCGGCATCAATGCCGCCAATGCCCTGCGCGAGACCTTCAAGGAGGCTGACGTCATTCGCTTCCACCCCATTATCACCCACGGCGGCGATATGGTCAACGCCATCCCTGCCGAGGTGCACATGGAAAGCTATGTGCGCGGCAAGACCTTTGACGCCATTACGACTGCCAACAAAGCCTTGAACCGCGCTCTTGCGGGTGCCGCCCTTTCGCTTGGTGCCAACGTGGAAATCATCGATATTCCCGGCTACGCGCCGCTGATCAACGATCCCGGCATGATGCAGGTAGCGCTGGACGCAATGACCGCCATCATCCCCGAGGAAAACGTTAACATCGTGCATAGCACGAGCTCTGGCTGCACCGATATGGGCGACCTTTCCTCGATCATGCCCGTTGTACACCCCTATTCCGGCGGCGCGCAGGGCACCGGGCACGGCGCGGATTATATCATAGCAGATCCCGACGCAGCCACCGTAAAATCGGCACAGGTACAGCTCGCCATGCTACACCTGCTGCTTGAAAACGGCGCGGCGCGCGCCAAGCAAATTTTGGCCGATTTCACACCCCGTTTCGCCTCTAAGGACGAGTATCTCTCCTTCCTTGACAGTCTGAACGCCGCAGGTGACCGCATCACCTACCGCGAGGACGGTGTGGCAGAAGCAAAAATTTAAAAGCAAAAAATCCGCAAGCGTGCTTTGCACGCTTGCGGATTTTTTATTTACCGTTTTGCGGTTATTTTTCCTCAATGGCCGCGCGGATCTTCCAATCGGCGCGCTCAAGACGTGCCTCTGCGGTCTCAAAATCGCAACCGAGGATTTCGCACACGATACCAACCATACGGCGGCGAAGCTTGATATTGGTGGGGCGAAGATTGACCATCATGTTTTCATACACGCAGCCCGATTTTACCAGCGCCATGGTGGAAAGCATATTCAGCACCACCTTTTGCGAGGTGCCCGCCTTCATGCGCGTGGAGCCCGTGATGACCTCCGCGCCCGTATCAAGCAGAATGGTGATCTCGGCCACCTTTTCCATGCGCGTGTCGGGATTGTTGACAATGGCAACTGCCGCTGCACCCTTTTCCTTGGCGTAATTCAGCGCACTCACCACGTAAGCAGCGCCACCCGAGGCGGAGATGCCGACCACCACGTCGCCTGCCTTCATGCCCGCTTCATCAAGGTCGCGTCTTGCCGCGTCGGGATCGTCCTCCTGCGCCTCTGCTGCACGGAACATACAACCGGGGCCACCGGCGATGATGCCCGTGAACAGCTCGGGGGCAACGCCGTAGGTAGGGGGGCACTCGGCGGCATCCATTACGCCAAGTCGGCCCGAGGTGCCGGCGCCGATGTAAAACACGCGCCCGCCCTGAGCGATAGATGCGATCATTTTTTCGCAAGCTGCCTCAATTTCGGGCAGAGCCTTGTCGATCGCGTCGCTGACCAGGCGGTTTTCCTCATTGATGAGAGAAAGCGCCTCACCAAGGGGCATGGTATCAATGTGTGTTGATCTCGGATTTCTTTTTTCGGTGTTATTCATGTGTCATCCTCCTTGCGCGCGCAGCGGCGCCATATACCATTTCTTCGAGCGAAAACGTCACCTTGACGTCCGCGGGTAATTTTGCTTCGATTAAGGGCTTTAAAAGATCCTGGTGGTGGGCAAGGCCACCGCAGATCACAACGGGGGTGTTTTTGTCAGAGACGTGCGCTCTTGCTGCCACGATCATCTCGGCCAAAGCCGCCGCATTGCGGGCTAAAATATCCATCGCCACCGCGTCCCTTGCACGTGCCGCCTCGAAGACCACGGGGGCAAGGGATGCAATATAACGCTTGCCGCCCTGATAGATCTCGGGGATTGCATCGGGCACGGATTTTTGCAGCTTTTGCGCAAACATATCGGTAAGTAGGGTCGCAGCGCCGCGCCCGTCAATATGGCGAAGCGCCGCCGCCAAACCGTCGCGTGCCACGTCGTAGCCGCTGCCACCGCCGTCAAGCAGATAGCCCCAGCCCGCCACACGGTGCTGCGTGCCGCCGCTTTGTGCAAAGGCAATGGTGCCCGTGCCTGCGATCAAGGCCACACCGTCACCGCCGTGCAGCGCAATTTCAAGTGAATTTTCGGCATCGCTGCCGTTTGCCACGGCGCCAAATCCAAGCTCATCCAGCGCCTTTTTGATGTATACCACGTTATCACCGCTGATACCGCCGCCCGCAATACCCGCAAAAACGGCGATCTCGGCAGGGTCAATGCCCCCCGTCACGGCGACGATTCCCTCGCGCTGGCGCGAAAGGCAGGTCTCCATGCCGACGTCGTTGGGGTTGGTGGAACCGAGCTTGTGTGTGGCAACGGTGTTGCCCTCGCTGTCCTGCAGCAAAAACGCAGTTTTGGTGCCGCCGCCGTCAATACCGAGATAGTATTTGATCGCGCATTTGTTTTCGAGCAACGCCCCGATGGTGGTATGCAGCGCCGCCGCAAGATCAATCAAAACCTCCACCGGCGGGATCGCGCCACCGCGCTCCCACTTACTGACCGCCTTTTCGGAATACCCGATCTTAGCCGCCAGCTCCTTTTGCGTGTAGCCGTGCTCGCGGCGCGCACGCTGCAAGCGCTCGGCAAAAACGAGAGAAAGCTCCATCCTTTCACCCCTTTCCTCTTTTCCTTCATTTTATCCTATCGAGAGGAGATTGTCAACCTATGTTTTGTGGTTTTTTTGGCTTTTACTCTACTGTAGGTAGACTTTTTGGCAACGTCTTTGACACCGCCCTCCCGGGTTTTCCTTTCGTCTTATTGCAAAAAAGCCGTGCCTGCGAAAGGTGTTAGCCCCTTTCGCAGGCACGGCGAAGCATCAGCAGCCCCATACACCTGTTTTAATTCTCTTTTGAAGCGTTGTGCCGATGCTCGGCAATCACGTGCCCGACAATGCGGGTTTTTGCCTCGCAGCTCCCCAAAATAATATCCACCGCCGTCTTAGCAACCTCTGCTGCCGAGTAGCCCACGGAATCGATCTCTATCCCGTATTTTTCCATGATATCCAAATTATCAAATCCCGTAATTCTCACACCCTTGGCCTTGAAATAGACCTGCAAGGCATAATAATCGGTAGAGCAAATAATGGCGGTGCTTCGGTCATATGCCTGTTGAATATCCCCAATATCCGTCAAAACGGTGTGGTTTTTTTCACCCACGGTACGCAAAAATCCCTCGTACCTTGCGCGCTGCGAGTGCGCATTGGGATACCGTAGCGCGGGAGAAAAATAGATGATATTTTGATAGCCCTCACCAAGAACTCGCTCGGTCATATCCTGCATCGCCGCCCTGTCATTGACACCCACATACGGCACGCCGCCGATGTTGTTGCCTACTGCGACGATGGGAACGCGGAATAGATTTAAATAATTGTGATACTCGACACCGCTTCCGATCGAGCAAAGGATAATACCCTTCACGCCCATATTATAAAGATTGCGGATACACTCGATCTCACATTGCCTGTCATAGTGCGTCATCATCACAACCGCACTCAAGCCGAGCCCGCGCAGAATAAACTCGATCTCGGTCACGAGCCTTGAAAAATACTCGTTATTGAGATTAAATATCACAATGCCGATCTGCCCTACGGATCTTTCAGGGCGGGGCGGCGCAACAAGATCGCGATACCCATACTCCCGTGCCACGCGCAAAATATGCTGCTTGGTCTCGGCCTTGATGTCGGCGCGATTATTGAGGGCTCTGTCCACCGTGCCCTGTGACACCCCGCATATTTTTGCCAGCTCTGCGGTGGTGATTGTCAGATGATTCACCCTCTCACCTCCAAGGACCGAGAAATGTCGGTTTGAGCAAACTTCACGATACCATTGTCAAAGGTATATCCCGTTTGTTTACCGTCGATCGGAAAGAAAATTTCTTTGGTATATTCACCGCTGTATTTCATATACTTCTCCCGGTATTTGCCCCAAAACCGCACCGTTCAGGGGCTTTTTATACTTTTGCGTAATAGAGCGCGCCACTCACGCGCTTGGGGCTATCAAAGGAGACGCTGACCTTGGCGGTGCGCACCGTCGGAAATTGGCAAATGGCCTTGTGGCCGATGGTGGTGCCGCGATAAACCGTGACGGGGTATCCGTAGCTATACGGATAGATCTTGATCTCAAACTCCCCGATCTCGCAGTCGGCATCAAGCTCCTCGCTGAGCACCACGTGATTGACAAGCTGCTGCGTCATGGTAAAGATCAGCTCGCGCTCCTTTTCCTCTACCTTCGTCTCAAGCGGAGCAGAAAAGCGCTCTTTGATGATCCTGCCCATCTCAAGGAGATTGGCCGCATCCTTTTCGGGCAGCCGGCCGCGTCTGTCGGGGCCGATATTGACAAGCAAATTAGCACCGCGTCCAACGGAATGGTAGTAAATTCCGAGCAGCTCATCCACGCTTTTGACGGTATGCTCGTCGCTATCGCTGTAAAACCAGTTTCTCAGGCGCATACGAAAATCGCACTCCACGGGCAAAAAACGGGGCTCCGCGAGCAGATCCTTGATATCCTTATTGATCGAAAAATCGGTCTCGGCTACCGTAATTTTATTGGGGCTATGCGCAAAGCCCGACTCATTACCCACCCAACGGGTATCGGGATCCCACATATTGAAGATCAAAATCTCGGGCTGCAGCGCACGGATGGCGGCGATGATGCGCTCAGTATCATACTTGTGGTTTTCGCTGCCGCAGCCGTCAAACCACAGATAATCGATCTTGCCGTAATTGGTAAGCAGCTCGGAGATCTGATTGATAAAATAATCGTCGTATTCGCGCGAGATCATGTCCGAGGAGCCGAACTGCGCGGGAGAATAGTAAAGCCCCACCTTCACGCCGTATTTACGGCAGGCATCCACGTATTCGCGCACCACGTCACCCTTTCCGTCGCGCCACGGGGTATTGGCCACCGAATAGTCGGTATATTTTGAGGGCCAGTTGGCAAAACCGTCGTGGTGCTTGCAAACAAGCACGGCGTAGCGTGCACCTGCCTCTTTTACGGTCTTGATCCAGCTATCGGCGTCAAAATCGGTAGGGTTGAAGCCCTCCGGAGGCATCGGCTTCATATCCCAGTCGTCATGTCCCTCATAAAAGGTTCTGATGCCAAAATGAAAAAAAACACCGAACTCCCAATCCATAAAATCTCTTTGCTCTTTTTTGATCGTTGCCACAAAAACAGCCTCCATCATATGTGATACTTTCATTATAAAAGCAAAAAATTCCCGTGTCAACAGACACGGGAATTTTTACTCGGTTGGCAAGCGCACGCATTCTGTCGCTCACTCCATGTAGGACATCAGCGCCTCGGCGGCCTGCATCAGATATTTGGCGTAGGTCTCGCGCATCGAGGCGGGAAGTCTGCCTGCGCTGCACTCGAAATTAAATACACCGTCAAAGCCCGTTTGTGCAAGACCGTGCATGGCATCCTTCCAATCCACGCTGCCGATAAAGGGGGGCTCGTGCGTGTCGTCGCCCGCGTAGTTATCGTTTACGTGTATCACCTTGAGACGCTTGCCGATAGTCGCAAGTCCTTCCGATTGCTTGATACCGCTGATGTGCGCGTGGCCAAAATCCCAACAAACGCCAATACCCAGCGCATCGGCGACCTCACAAAGCTCGTCGGGTGCCTGGCAATAGCGGTGGGCGGCAACGGTGGCGTGCACCAAGCGCATATTCTCCACCACCACGTGAAGACCAACCTTATTGGCATACTCCACAAAGGGGGCAAGATGGGTCATCACGATATCGTATTGCTCGGTTCTGTCATACTGACGCATGGGCAGCGTAACCGCATTGGGGTGCATAACGGCATATTTGATGCCCGACATCTTAGCCGCATCAATCGCGCGGAACATTTTTTCGGAAAAGGCACGCAGAATTTCGGGATCCTTGGTGCCGCCCTTGCCGATAAACGGCAGGTGACCCACCTCAAAGGGCAGACCGATCTCGGCGGCATCCGCCAACGCCTGCTCTACCACGGGCTGCCAGCCATCGGTGCTCAGATCAAGCATGCCGATGTTAAAATCGGCTGCTTCAAATCCGGCTTTCTTGTTGAAAAGAAGACCTTGTCTGATAAATTCCGACAGATCCTGCCTCGGGCAGGCGTGCAAATTAAGAGTCGAGCTGATTGCTAATTTTTTCATATTACGTAACTTTCTATGTATTTGGTCGATTTTCTTGCAATTTCTTCTTTATTATTTCTTTTTATAGTATTCAAATCTGCTGATCAGATAATGTCCGACCTTTGCCATATACGTCAGACCGTCGATATAAAGCCCGGTCGGCACACTCTTAAGAAAGCCGGAGGCCTCGTAGTTAAGGTCGCCCTGATAGTCGATATCGGCCAGCGCGATCATCACGCTCTCCCACTTCACGTTGCCGTAATAGGGCAGCGTGTGCGCATCGGTATCACCGGAGTTGTCGTGAATGTGCGTGCAGCCGTTTGCAAGTCTGTGGCCGAGCTTTCTAATCGCCTCTGCCGGATCAACGCCCTGCAAAAGGCAATGCCCAACGTCAAAGCAAACGGTAAACACGGGGTTGTTGAGCGTATCATACAGCTTGTTCAGTCTGTCGGGAGTAGAGGTAATGGAAACGCGCCCGATATTTTCGATCGCAATTTTGATGCCGAACTCCTGTGCGTACGGGATCAGTCTTGTGTAAAAATCAAGATTGTATTCAAAGAGCTTTTCGGGATTGCCCTCGACCGCATAATCGAGATGCACGCAAGGATGCACCACGATCATGGGTGCGCCCAGATACGCGGCATTTTGCATAGCCTGCACGATCTCGTCAAATCTCTTTGCCGATTTTGCCTCGTCCGTGAAGCTCGAGGGAAACGGTGCGTGCGCCTGGCAAATAGCCACACCCTTTTCACGCGCGTAATTTCCAAGCTCCTCGTAAAACTGTCGGTCGTGCTGCTTCGTGCAGTATTCCGCAACGTCGTTGTTGAAATCAATACCCTGAATTCCGGCCTTTGCAAAAACATCAAAGGTCTGTTTGATACCGAACGTGTCATGAATTTTGATCATGTTTGCTGAAAGTAACATATCTCTACTCCTTTATATGTAGCCGTAAATTGACATTTGCGGCATGGATCAGTATTAATATTACCACACATAAACACAAAAAACAAGCGCAAAGCGGCAAAAAATAAAAAATCCTGCACGTGAATGCAGGATTTTTTATTTTCTTAAATTAACTCTTCCGCTTTTCGAGCACGTGTTTGACTACCGTACCGATGCTGTCTGCCATACGGACAAAGCCCGCATCGTTGGGATGGACGCCGTCAACCGACATTTCGTACTGATGCGGTGCGACGTTAAAGCTCAAGCCGTCAATAAAATAGACGTTCTTATCCCCCGCCGCGCGTGCACGCAGATAGGAGGTCATAATCACGTCGCGGCGCTGCAAGATCTGTTCCTGCTGGGCAGGAAGTGTCCAATAATCGGGGCGCGTCACCATGATATAAGGCACGTCCGGATTTTGCGCGCGAATGATCTCATAAAGCGGATAATGCGTGCGCTCCAGCTCCTCGACCGATGAAGCATTGTGATCATAATCACAAACAAACACGCTCATAGGCAGCGTCGCCATCCACTTTGCCAGAGCCGTCTCGCCCTTTGCCCTGCCCGAAAAGCCAATGTTGCGAAAATCAACGTTCAATTCCCTTGAAAGGATGGCGGGGTAAATGTTACCGGGACGGGTAGCCGCCGTGCCATGAACAATAGAGGAGCCGTAAAAGAGGATCGGTGCAATATCCCGATAAGGCGTTGCTGCGCCAAGCTCCGCGCCGGGCTTAAGACCGATCTCCAAGCTTTCCACCACTGCGTGAACCGGGAAATTGACGGTATAAGAGCGCATTTGCGCTTCGCCAAGCTCAACGATCTGCTCATAGTAATCAGTCATGTCGTACGGCATGCGAAACTCCTTAATGTAGCGACTTCCAAACTCACCGTCCAGATACAAATCAAAGCCGGAGGTTGAAATGAGCGTCAGATGCGAGGAGCGACCGACCACAAGAAATTTTGCACGGATTGCAATATAGGGCGAATTGGTAGAAAACCTTACACGTCCTCCCGCAGACTCGCGGCTGAGCAGCGCCACGCCCTCGCTGGTTGCCTCTGCTACATCAGCGGGCACACGGTGAAAAAAGGGCGTACTCTGCGGCTCGTGAAAGCCGTGCAGAGAAAAAGGTGCCTGCCTCACATCATGCCAGGTCACCTCAATATCCCCAATGGTGGTATTGACGATCATATTTTTATCAACGTTGATATAGGACTTCATCCCGGTCCCTCCTTGATATCGGCAGTATTTTTATTATAGCATGTGAACGTTGTATTTTCAATAGGATCTTCGGTATAGCCAAAGAGAGCCCGGCCGGTGCTCGTTTACAAAGGCTGCTCGTTTGTTGGCTCCCCCTGCTGGGGCTCGTTTACAAAGGCTACTCATTCGTGGGCTCCCCCTGCTGGAGCTCGTCTACGACCGCTACGCGTTCGTGGAAAGATCCACCGTAGAACTTCTAAAGCTACTCTTTTACTTGGATCTTTCAGGTTCTCGCCCGATAACAGAGGGATGCAAAACAAAAAACCACCCGTGTGGGTGGTTTTTTGTTTTGGCTCCCCCTGCTGGAGCTCGTCTACGACCGCTACGCGTTCGTGGAAAGATCCACCGTAGAACTTCTAAAGCTACTCTTTTACTTGGATCTTTCAGGTTCTCGCCCGATGATATTGTCAATATCCCTTGACACATTTTCTACCCAAAATGCAAAATAAGTATGGAATCAGCTCTCCGAAATGGAACAAATATCCATGGAGCGTAGCGAAATGGATATTTGTTCCATTTCGGGTGCCGCCCGGTCAGGCGGCTGAAACGAGCGATTCATAGTACTTTTTTCGTTTAACAGCAGGCGGAAGTCCTCCGTTAGCCGAGCATATCCTGCGGTTGTTCCAATAGCTCATATAATACCTCCAGATCATTGTTTTCAACTCGGCTACCGTATAATTTTCGGACTTTCTGTGTCTGCTGTAAAACAGTTCTTCCTTCATTCTTGCCCACATACTCTCGCATCGGGCGTTATCGTGACATCTTCCTCCGGCACTGTTCATGCTCTGAACAAATCCGGCGTGTTTCAGTGCTTCTCTGTACTTTTCGCTTGTATACTGGCTGCCTCTGTCCGAATGCAGAATGGCTCCCTTCAATTCGGGATAGGACTTAACAGCATTTTTTACTGTTTCTACGCATAATTCTGTTTTCATATTGGTATCCATTGATATTCCAAGTGGGGTAAGATCAAAACAGTCAAAGATCACCGATGTATAAAGCTTACCGTCTTTTCCCTTGATCTCTGTAATGTCCGTTACACACTTTTCACAGGGCTTATCTGCCTTGAATTCACGTTTCAGCAGGTCATCCGATTTCATTGCGTCACGGTCTGCTTTTGTGATACCGTTAGGCTTTCTCCTCGGTCTGCGAGATATTCCTATTTCATGCATTACACGATACACTGTACTTTCACTGGGAACGCTCTCGCCATCGGGGTGTTTCAGCAAAAGTGCCTTATGCATTCTTTCTCTGCCATATGTATCGTTACACTCGTCTTCATCAATAATCTCCATCATTTCAGCCGCCAGAGCTTCGTATTTCCAAGGTTTATTACGATTTTTCAGATAATCGTAAAATCCCTGTCTTGTTACTTCAAGCACTCTGCAATAGAAAGAAATTTTTCCTTGCTCTTTTCCGTCGTTGGTTTTTAAAGCTATGAATTTCATTCTTTCTTTTTTGCAGACTTCTGACGGCTCGCTGCGAAAAAAGCGGTTGCCTCCGCTAGAAATTCATTTTCTTCCTGAAGCCGCTTGTTTTCTTTGGCAAGCTCCTTGTTGGTACGACGAAGCTGCTGCAGTTCTTCTTCAAGCTTGGATACATTGCTGTCGCTGCGTTTTCCAAGATGAAGATTTCCTTTACGAGCTTCTTTTACCCAGCCATACAGGGTATTGTAGGATATCCCCAACTCTTCACTTGCATTTTTACAGCCTTTTTCCTCTGCAAGCTTTAAGGCTTCCTCTTTGTATTCTCGGCTGTACTGTTTTACCTGTCCCATTCCTTGACACTCTCCTTCTTTTTTATTATATTTTCGTGGGTGGATTGTGTCAAGTTTTATTATACTACATCACGATAACAGAGGGATGCAAAACAAAAAACCACCCGTGTGGGTGGTTTTTGTTTTGGCTCCCCCTGCTGGGCTCGAACCAGCGACATCATGATTAACAGTCATGCGCTCTACCGACTGAGCTAAGGAGGAATATGCGCTTGCGCGTATTCCTCCTTAGCTCAAGCCGATCACCGACATGAGCGAGCTTGGAATACATGCAAACTATAAAACACACTTTCAAAAGAAAGTGAAATTTTTTAAGGGGTTACGGTAAAACCATAACCCCTTTGCCGTACCAAAGGGTAGGCTATGTGTTGGCATTGAGCTATCTTCCCGGTCCGTCTCCAGACAAGTATTTTCGCCACTGCAAAGCTTAACTTCCGTGTTCGGAATGGGAACGGGTGGACCCTTTGCGTTAAAAACACCAACTAAACCGCTTACGCGGTGTGTCGGCAATGAGCTATCTTCCCGGTCCGTCTCCAGACAAGTATTTTCGCCACTGCAGAGCTTAACTTCCGTGTTCGGAATGGGAACGGGTGGACCCTCTGCGTTAAGATCACCGACTTATTGGGGAAGAATTGCAGAACAATTCTTCCTGCGTGCTTGTGCACGTGGTGCACCTTCAGGGATTCAACCCCGCGATGCATCGCGCTCCCACATGATTAAGATGGCAGTTGCTCTCGCAACCGCCCTCTTATTCATGCGAATACGCTAATGGTGCACCTTCAGGGATTCGAACCCGGGACCCACTGATTAAGAGTCAGTTGCTCTACCAACTGAGCTAAAGGTGCATATTGTGCCTTTGGCTCAGTTGGTGGTCCGACATGAGCTAAAGGTGCATATTGTGATTTCAATGGAACATTGCCCATTGAGAACCGAACAAAGGTTTGGGAGTAGAAAGAAACTCAAGTAATCATTGTCTTGAACAGGAGCACTGCTGTGCTCAAAAGTTCAAGCCCTCGGTCTATTAGTATCGGT
>JAFTKK010000001.1 GCA_017453325.1 Clostridia bacterium | reverse complement strand
GTTGCCCCTGTATGCATTTGCTTCAGTACGCTCTCGCTATGGCGAAGAATTTGCAACGCAAATTCTTAGAAAAGCGGTTGCCCCTGTATGCATTTGCTTCAGTACGCTCTCGCTATGGCGAAGAATTTGCAACGCAAATTCTTAGAAAAGCGGTTGCCCCTGTATGCACCTACTTCAGACCGCTTTATTATACCATCACGCCCTTGCCGATATAGAAGGGCATGCTCTCGCAGCCGCAAAGCTCACGGCCGTCGCGTACGGTCACGTTTTTATCGGTAATGACGCAGGACAGGCGCACGTTGTCGCCCGTGACGGTATCCTGCATGAGGATGGAATTCTTCACCACAGTTCCCTTGCCGACCTTCACGCCGCGGAACAGAATAGAGTTCTCCACAGTACCCTCGATCACGCAGCCGTCCGCGATCATCGAGCCCGAAACCTTTGCATCCTCGGTGTAGCGCGTGGGCACGGAGTTGCGCACCTTGGTAAAGATGGGCTGATTGCGGCGGTAGAAGAGATTGACGCGGTTGACGGGATCAAGCAGTCGCATGGAGCACTTGAAGTAGCTTTCCATCGAGTTGATGCGGGCAAAGAAGCCGTCGTACTCATAGGCAAAGAACTTGTCGGTGGCAAGGTTGCGCACGATCACATCCTTATAAAAGCTCTTGTAGCCGTGGGCAATTGCCTCGGTTACCACGCGCTTGAGGTAGGTACGGTTGACAAGCCAGATATCGGCACAGATCTTGACGTGCCCCTCCTGGCCGCTGTATTCCGCGAGATCGGTGATACGGCCGTTCTCGTCAACGGTGGGCACCTCGGAATGATCGTCAAGCACCTGAGTGGCGGTATCCACGGTGGTGGTAATGGCGGTGAAGTCGGCACCGTTTGCCTCGTGTGCCTTCATCACGGCCGCGATATCTACGTTGCAAATGACGTCGCAGTCCGAGAGAACCAATACGTCCTCGTTGCAGCGATCGATGAAGTTCATCACGCCCATCAGCGCCTCAAGACGGGTGGAGTACACGCGCCCTGCGGCAGCGTTATCGTAAGCGGTGATGAAGGGGGGCAGGATCTTGATGCCGCCCGTACGGCGTGCGAGATCCCAGTCCTTGCCGTTGCCGATGTGGTCAAGCAGCGACTGATAGTTATAGTGAGTAATCACACCCACCTTGGTGATGCCGGAGTTGACCATATTGGAAAGTGCGAAGTCAATCAGACGATATCTGCCACCAAAGGGGATACTTGCCATAGTGCGGCGACCCGTCAGCTCGGGCACGGTTGCATCGTGAATATTAGAAAAAATAATACCTGCAGCAGTCATTATTGTGCACCTCCCATATCCGAAACGATCTCGCCGTCGGCAATCACGCCGTTTTCGGCTACCACAACGCCCTCTCCGATGACGGCAATGCCCTTGGCCTCACTGCGCGGCTTGCCGACAACGGCACCGCGCGAAACCTTGACGTCGCGGTCAACAATGGCGTAAGAGACGTGCGCACCCTCATAGATGATACAGTCACCCATAAGAACGGCATCCTCGACCACGGCACCCTCCATCACGCGCACGTTTGCGCCGAGCACCGAGTTTTTCACGGTGCCGAGAATCTCGCAGCCCTCGGTGATCGACACGTTTTCGATCACGGCATTGGGGCCCACGTACTGAGGCGGTGCGTTTTCATGACGGGAAAGCACGCGCCAATGCCCGTCGTTGAGCTTCAAGGTGGGGTTGTCGCCAAGGATATCCATGTTGGCCTCCCAGAGCGAATCGATGGTGCCCACGTCCTTCCAGTAGCCCTCGAAGGAATAGGCCATCATCTTCTCACCTGCGCCAAGCATGGCGGGAATGATGTTTTTGCCGAAGTCGTTGGAGGAATTCGGATCCTTTGCATCGGCAATGAGATAATCAAAGAGCTTTTTACGGGTAAAGACGTATATACCCATCGAGGCCTTGGTGCTGTCGGGGTTCTTGGGCTTCTCGGTAAACTTATAAATGGTGCCGTCGTCATGCGTGCTCATAATACCGAAGCGGCTGGCCTCCTCAAGAGACACGTCAAGCACGGCAATGGTGCAGGCGGCGCCCGTCTTCTTGTGGTAATCGATCATCTTGGAATAGTCCATATGATAGATGTGGTCACCCGAGAGAATGAGCACGTAGTCCGCATCGTAGCGCTCGATAAACTGCATATTCTGATAGATCGCGTTTGCGGTACCGGTGTACCAGTCAGCACCGCTCTTGCCCTGATAGGGGGGCAGGATCTTCACGCCGCCGTAGTTGCGGTCAAGGTCCCAGGGCAGGCCCGTGCCGATGTACTCGTTCAGCACCAGGGGCTGATACTGCGTCAGCACGCCCACGGTGTCAAGACCGGAGTTGACGCAGTTGGAAAGGGGGAAATCGATAATACGGTATTTGCCGCCAAAGGTGACGGCAGGCTTGGCCGTTTTATCGGTCAGCGCGTAAAGTCTGCTTCCCTGCCCGCCGGCAAGGAGCATTGCCACACATTCTTTCTTCTTGAACATAATATATCCTCCATTGTTTTTTGATACTGTAAGTTGGGAGTCACGGGGTTCAAAAAGGGGTTTGCGGGGATTTGCGTTGGTTTACTTGCGTTTTTGGGGGAGCTTGCGCCGGCATTTCAGGATCACGGCGCCAAGGGGCGGCAAGGTGAGCTTAACCGACTGCCCATGGCCGTGCATGGCCTTATCCTCGGTGCGGAGCTCCGCGCCGTTGACGTGACCTGCGCCGCCAAATGCGACGTCATCGGAGTTTAACACCTCCTGCCACACACCGCGGCAGGGAAGCCCGACGCGGAAGTTGTCGCGCAGCACGGGCGTGAAGTTGATGAGCACCACCACTTCCCTGCCCGCCTTGTCTATGCGACGGTAGGATACGACGCTTTGATCGCAGTTATCGGGATCGATCCACTGAAATCCCTCCCAACCGCCATCCTGCTCATAAAGCGCGGGCGTGGAGAGATACAAGTGGTTGAGCGTCGCCGCATACCGCTGAAATTCGGCATGCTTCGGATAATCGAGCAGGAACCATTCCAGCTCGTTTTCATAATCCCATTCGCGGAATTGCGCAATCTCGCTGCCCATAAAGAGCAACTTTTTGCCGGGATGCGTCATCATATACGCCAGATGCGCACGCGCCCCCGCGAATTTTTGCTCGTAGTCACCGGGGTTACGGTCAAGGAAGGACTTTTTGCCGTGCACCACCTCGTCGTGCGAGATCGGCAGCACGTACTTTTCACCAAACGCGTACGACAGCGAAAAGGTCAGCTTGCCGTGACTGTACTTGCGGTAAATGGGGTCCGTTTCGGAATAGGAGAGGGTGTCGTTCATCCAGCCCATATTCCATTTGAGGGTGAAGCCGAGGCCGCCGTTTTCAAAGCCGGTGAGATTGCCCCAGGCCGTTGACTCCTCTGCGATCATCATCACATCGGGGAAGGCGCCGTGCATATGTGCATTCAGCTTGCGGAAAAAGGCCATGGCCTCAAGGTTGCGGTTGTCGCCGTATACGTTCGGCACCCACTCGCCCGGCACGCGGTCATAGTCAAGGTAGAGCATGGATGCCACCGCATCCACGCGCAGACCGTCCGCGTGATATTGCTCAGCCCAGTAGGTGGCGTTTGAGATGAGAAAGCTCTGCACCTCCTCACGTCCCACGTCAAAGCAGCGCGTGCCCCAGCCGCGATGCTCCTGACGGTCGGCACCCTGGTACTCGTAAAGCGGCTCGCCGTCAAACTCATAAAGCCCCTGCGCATCCTTCGGGAAATGTGCGGGCACCCAGTCGAGGATCACGCCGATGCCGGCCTCGTGCATGGTATCGACAAAGGCCATCAGATCATGCGGCGTGCCGTAGCGTGAGGTCGGGGCAAAATACCCCGTCACCTGGTAGCCCCAGGAGCCGTCGTAGGGGTGCTCCATCACGGGCAGAAGCTCCACGTGCGTGTAGCCCATTTGCTTGACGTAGGTGACAAGCTCACGTGCCGTTTCGGCATAGGTGAAGTAGCTGCCGTCCGCGTGGCGGCGCCAGGAACCGAGATGTACCTCGTAAATGTTGAGAGGGCGGCTCTCGATCGGCTTTTTTGCCTCGCGGCGGCGGTAACGCAGCCAGCTCGCGTCGCGCCATTCGTAGCCGTCAAGATCAAAATAGATCGAAGCGGTCTCGGGATACTGACCCATATACGTGCCGTAAGGGTCTGCCTTATAGACATCTCCCCGCGCCGTCTTCATTTTAAACTTATACAGGCTTCCCTCGCCGAAGCGATCAGCCGAAACCGTGGCCTCAAACACGCCGCCGTCGGTCACGCGCGTCATGGGGTCGCGCTCCTCCCAGGCGTTGAAGTCACCTACCACGAATGCGGCGGCCGCGTGCGGCGCCCAGACGCGAAAGACGTATCCGTCCTCGGTCTTGTGCACGCCGAGATATTGATGGGTGTGAAAATTGGTGCCTTGATGAAACAGATACGGTGCAAGATCTCCGCCTTTCTGCATGCCCACCTCTCCTTTACGATAAACTTGCATTTTTTTGAGTTCTTTGCAGAGAACTCCCCATGCTATATATTATTATACAACTCTGCTAATAAAAAAGCAAGTGCTTTTGTAAGATATTGTTCGATAAATTTTCACAAAAAATTCAATATTTTTTCATTTCCGGCAATCATTTCCGACGAACACCCCCGCGCGCAAAAGTTGCCGAAAAGTTCCGCCCGAACGGGATTGACATCCCGCCCCATCTTTGATATAATATTATTTTGAGGATATATAGATGAAAAGGAGGTGCGATATTGCCCGATGTATTTTTTCCGCGCGTTGTCGGAAACGAGGCGCTTCGCCGCCGTATCGGCCGAGAATTCAGCGAGCATTCCTTTTCGCACGCCTATATTTTAGAGGGGCCGCGCGGCTTCGGCAAGCATCTCCTTGCCCGCGAGCTCGCCATGGCTGCCGCCTGCGAAAACCGCCAAAGCGCGCAGCATACCCTTCCCTGCGGCACCTGCAAGTTTTGCCGCAAGATCGCGGCTGACAATTGCCCCGATATCATCACGGTAAAGCGCGAGGAGGATCGCGCCACCATGAGCGTGGACGTCATTCGCGCGATGCGCGCGGGCATCGCCACCGTACCGAACGATCTTGATATCAAGGTCTATATCATCGAGGACGCGCACCGCATGACCAAGCAGGCGCAAAACGCCCTGCTCCTCACGCTGGAGGAGCCGCCCCCCTTTGTGCTCTTTTTGCTGCTGACCGAGGACGCACGCGCGCTGCTTGAGACCGTGCGCTCCCGCGCGCCGATCCTGCGTCTGCAGCCCATTGAGCGCGAGGCAATGCGCACCTATCTGCTAAAGGACCCGAAGGCCGTGGCCGCGGGTGCCCCCGCGCTCCTGTGCGAGCGCCCCGAGGAATTTGAGGCCATACTCAGTCTGTCGGGCGGCGCGATCGGTCGCGCACTTGAGCTGCTTGCCCCCGAGGCACGCCGACCGCACATGACGCAGCGCGAGCACGCAACGCGTATCCTTCAGCTGCTGGCCTCCAACAAGGAGCCTGATCAGCTGCTGTTGCTGGTGCAATCGCTCGGCACGGCACGCGAGACCGTCACCGCCGAGCTGACCACCCTTTCCCTTGCCCTGCGAGACCTTGTGCTGCTCACGCGTACCGATCGGGCGCCGCTGCTGTTTTACACCGATCGGGAGGCAGCAGGCGAGATCGCCGCGCATTTCACCACGGCACACCTGCTTGAGCTGCTCTTGGCCACAGAGGCAGCCGTCAAGGCGCTGGCTGCCAATGCCAACGTCAAGCTCACCCTCACGCACCTGTTATCCAAGCTCTTGGGCGCAAACGACTGAGCGCCCCTCGGCGCATCTTGAACCGAACCCCGAACGGGGCGGTGCGCCGCACTACATTATCCGAAAATTTGGAGAAACCATGGAAAAGCAAAACAAAAAGTTTATGTCAAGAAAAGAAAACGAGCCGCGCATCTCGGTGCGCCCCGGCAACTTTATCGTGCCGGGCGAAAAGCCGCAGGAGCCCCGCCGCGAGAACGGCGCGGAGCGTGCGCCGCAAAAAAATGCGCCGCGTGACGACCACCGCGCACCCGGCGGCAACCGCCAGGGCCGCCACAAGAACAACCGCCGCGGCCACGGCCACGGGAACGGCGCCCCCGCACCCGCAGCCGAGCAAAGGAGCAACACCCCCAAGGCAGCTCCCGCACCCGCAGCCGAGCAAAAGAGCAACGCCCAAAAGGCTGCTCCCGTGCCCGCACAGCAGGGCGGCAACGCACCGAAAAAGCAAAACGACAGACGCAGCAGACGCGGCAGAGGCGACAGACACCGTCGCCAAAACGACCGCGCCGCAGCACCCCTGCAGCAGACCCCCGTGACCGAAGCGCCCAAGGCGGCGCCGATCAGCGAGAGCCTGCAGCGCGAGCTGGATGCGCAGTTTTCCGTCCCCACCGTCACCCCCTTCCTCTCCCCCGTTGCACAGGCTGAGCGCCGCATGAGCGAGGAGGAGAGCGCAGCGCTTGAAAAGGAATTTGAGGTGGATATTGCCACCGCCGCATATCTGATCGAGGACGTGCCCTGCGGTTTCCCCGTGCCCGACGGCAAGGCGGTGGAGGTCATCGGCGTGCGCTTCAGACAAGCGGGCAAGATCTATTTCTTCGCCCCGGGAAGCGAGCGCTTCAAGATCGGCGAGGCAGCCATTGTGGATACCGCACGCGGCCCCGAGTTCGGCGAGGTGGTGCTCCTCAATCGCAAGATGGCGGAGAAGGATATCATCCAGCCCCTGCGCTCTGTCCTGCGCCGCGCCACCAAGGAGGATATTGCCCACGAGGCCGAAAACCGCAAAAAGGAGACCGAGGCTCTCAAGATCTGCGCCGAGAAGATCGCCGCACACAAGCTCGAAATGCATCTGGTTGACGCGCAGTATGCCTTTGACAACTCCAAGCTGCTCTTTTATTTCACCTCGGAGGGGCGCGTGGACTTCCGCGAGCTCGTCCGCGACCTTGCGGGTGTCTTCCGCACGCGCATTGAGCTTCGCCAGATCGGCATTCGCGACGAATCCCGTCTCATCGGCGGCCTCGGCATGTGCGGCAGGCCCTTCTGCTGCACCACGTTCCTCTCGGATTTCGGGCAGGTATCTGTCAAAATGGCCAAGGAGCAGGGCCTGTCGATCAACACCTCGAAGATCTCGGGATGCTGCGGACGCCTGATGTGCTGCCTGCGATACGAGCACGAGAGCTATGCGGCAGAGGCTGCGCTCACCCCCAAAAAGGACACGCGCGTGATCACGCCCGACGGCCCCGGCACCGTCACCGACGCCACACCCCTGACGGGCATGGTCAAGGTACTGCTTGACAACGCGGACAACACCGCGCCCGCGGTCTATCACCGCGATAAGCTGACCGTGCAGGAGCCCCAAACACCCGAACAGCCCGACTCCCCCGCCGAGGAAAAGGTGGAGTAATCATACAAAAAAACACAAACCCCCCACCGCTTACAAAAATTTATTCAAACTTTTTCGTCAAAAAAGGTTGCATTTTTCAAAAAATATGCTACAATGATAGCAAACCATCGCGTTTATTATTTTACGGAGGTACATAACCATGGCTTACAAAATTACCGATGCTTGCATTTCCTGCGGCGCATGCCAGCCCGAGTGCCCTGTTGAGGCGATCAAAGAGGGTGCTGACAAATACGAGGTTGATGCTGATCTGTGCATCGAGTGCGGTGCTTGCGAAGGCGCTTGCCCCGTTGGCGCTCCCCAGGCCGAGTAATCAGGCTTAAAATGCAAATGAGAAAGACTGGTTTTAGGGCTTCGGCTTTAGAACCGGTCTTTTTCGATAGGGACAACCATTTTCAACAAAGGAGCTGCTATGTCCTCACAATTTTCACTCGCCGCAGACGAACGGCTTGACGAGGTCAACGAAAAGCTTGTCCTCATTCAAAAGAAAAACACGCTGGCCTTCGGCACCGATGCTTTTTTGCTCTCCGCCTTTCTGCGCCCCGCGCCGCGCGAGCGCGCCGTGGAATTCGGGTGCGGAAACGGCATTATTTCGCTTTTAGCCGCCACACGGGGGCGTTTTTGTGACGTGATCGCCGTAGAAATCCAGGAGGAAATGGCCACGCTTGCCGCGCGCAACGTAGCCTGCAATCACCTCGAGGGCAGCATGAGGGTACTCACGCGTGACATCCGCACCCTCACCCCCGCCGACCTTGGCGGCGAGGTGGGCGTGGTATTTGCCAACCCGCCCTATATGCGCACCGACAGCGGCTTTTCCTCGCCGCACGGCGCCAAGCAGATGGCGCGGCACGAGCTGACGGGCGGCATTGCGGAATTTGCCGCAGCCGCCGCAAGGTGCCTCAAATACGGTGGGCTTTTTTATACCGTCTACCGCCCCGACAGACTTGATGCGCTCTTTGCCGCCCTGCACGCAAACAAGCTTGCGCCCAAGCGCATGGTGCTCGTGCAGGATCACCCCACCGCTACCCCTGCGATGGTGCTGCTTGAAAGCAAGCTGGGAGGCGGCGAGGGGCTCACGCTCTTACCCACGCTCTGCCTGCATGACAAGGCGGGCGATACGGCACTCAGTACGCGGGCACAGACAATTTACGACACGGGCAGTTTTTAACACCGTTTGCCCCTCTTTTCACTACGCCAGCCCCGTATAGGCCACGATTCCCTCATAAATGCCACGGGCAAACAGCTGCGGATTTTCGTTCATCAGCCGCGCATCGCGCGCGTTGGTGATAAATCCGAGCTCCAGCAAAATAGCGGGCATGTTGGTACGCTTTAACACGTACAGCGAGGGGCGCGCAAACACCCCGCGGCGCGCAAGCCCCGTTTCGCGCTGCAGCGCCGCCAAAATATCGTTGGCAAGCGCTGCGGCCACGCTGCCGAGCGAATAGACAAACGCCTCGCTCCCCGTGGCGGCAGCCAGCTCCGACGCATTGGTGTGCAGGCTGAGAAAATAGTCCGCCCCCCATGCGTTGGCGTCCTCGGTGCGCAGACGCAGGCTGCTCGCGTTGGAGGTGCCAAGCTGCGTATCGGCCGTGGGGCGCGACAGTCGCACCTCGTAATTGCCGCTTTGCCGCAAAAGCGTGGCCAGCTCCTGCCCGATCCGATACACGATGTTCTGCTCGCGCAGCCCGTTCCCCTCCGCACCCGCGTTGGGATTGACGGGATTATGTCCTTGGTCAATATAAATTTTGATGGCCATACGCTAAACCCTTTCTGTCATTTTCTCACAACCATCTTATGCCGCGCGGTGCGACCTTGTCACCGCACGGGAAAGGATCTTATATGTCAACCGAAGAAAAAAATCGCATTGTGGGCGGCACGCTCTATCTGGTCGCCACCCCCATCGGCAACTTAGCGGACCTGTCCGAGCGCGCCAAAAAGACACTCTCGGAGGTGGATTTTATTGCTGCCGAGGATACCCGCAACACCGCAAAGCTCCTCACAGCCTTTGCCATTTCCCGCCCGCTTGTCTCCTATCACGACCATAACCGCCGCGAGCGCGGCCCCGTGATCGTTGAGCGACTGCTCTCGGGCGAGAGCTGCGCGCTGGTCACCGATGCGGGCACCCCCGCCATTAGTGACCCCGGGGAGGATCTGGTGGCGCTTTGCGCGAAGGCAGGCGTGACCGTGACCTCGGTTCCCGGCTGCTGCGCGGGCATCACCGCCCTCGCGCTCTCGGGTCTTTCCACCGCACGCTTCTGCTTTGAGGGCTTTTTGCCCCGCGACAAAAAGGAGCACCGCGCAAGGCTTTCGGCGCTGACGGGCGAGACGCGCACCATGATCTTTCACGAGGCGCCCCATCGCCTCCGTGAAACCTTCACCGAATTTGCCGACACCTTCGGCGAGGCACGCGAGATCGCGCTCTGCCGCGAGCTGACCAAGCGCAACGAGGAGATCCTGCGCACGACCGTGGGCGGTGCCATTGCACATTATGAGACCACCGAGCCACGCGGCGAATACGTGCTGATCGTGGCGGGCGGCGACGGCAAAAGGGAGGAGCAAAGCGACCTCACCCCCCTGCTGACACTCTCCCCCGCAGACCACGTTGCATATTATGAAAAACAGGGCCTGGCGCGCATGGAAGCCATCAAAAAAGCCGCGCGCGAGCGCGGCATGGCAAAAAATGAGCTTTACAGACTTTTACATCAAGAAAAATAAAGCCAAACCCCTTGATTTTTTGCAAATTATATGCTACAATCTCTTTATTATTTTGAATTCCCAAAGGAGTATTACTCATGACGAAACGCAAGGTTGGCGTGATCGGCGCCACGGGCATGGTGGGACAGCGCTTCCTCACCCTGCTTGACAATCACCCTTATTTTGAAGTAACCGCCCTGGCTGCCTCTGCACGCTCCGCAGGCAAGACCTACCGCGAGGCCGTGGGCACACGCTGGAAGCTGAAAACGCCGATGCCCGCTTACGCTGCCGATATGCTCGTGCACGATGCCGCCAACATCGAGGAGATGAAGGCGCTTTGCGATATGGTATTCTGCGCCGTAGATATGAAAAAAGAGGATATCCGCGCCCTGGAGGACGCCTACGCCAAGGCCGAAATTCCCGTGGTATCCAACAACTCCGCACACCGCTGGACGCCCGACGTGCCCATGGTCATTCCGGAGATCAACGATGCACACCTTGCGGTGATCGACGCGCAAAGAAAGCGTCTTGGCACCAAGCGCGGCTTTGTGGCCGTGAAGCCCAACTGCTCGATCCAGTCCTACGTACCGGCGCTCACCGCCCTGCTTGAGTTTGAGCCCTACGAGGTAGTGGCTACCACCTATCAGGCCATCTCCGGTGCAGGCAAAACCTTTAACGAGTGGCCCGAAATGATCGACAACGTCATTCCCTTCATCGGCGGTGAGGAGGAAAAGAGCGAGCAGGAGCCCCTGCGCGTTTGGGGCAAGGTGGAAAACGGCGAGATCGTGAAGGCAGAGGGCATCACCATCACCACCCAGTGCATCCGCGTGCCCGTGACCGACGGTCACACCGCGGCTGTATTTGTAAAATTCCGCAAGAAGCCCACCAAGGAGCAGATCCTTGCTGCATGGCAGAGCTTTAAGGGCAAGCCGCAGGAGCTGAACCTCCCCCACGCACCCGCACAGTTTATCACCTATATGGAGGAGGATAACCGTCCCCAGGCCGCACTTGACCGCGACATTTACGGCGGCATGGGCGTAACTGTCGGCCGTCTGCGCGAGGACAGCGTTTACGACTATAAGTTCGTCGGCCTTTCCCACAACACCCTGCGCGGTGCCGCAGGCGGTGCCGTGCTCATTGCAGAGCTGCTGCACAAGGAAGGCTATTTTGACTGATTGAACCTGAAATAAGACAAAGAAGAGGTATCCTTTTGCAAAAGGATACCTCTTCTTTTTTAAAAATTCTTGAGACGGGCGGCAAAACATGTATATCATCTGCGGTGCGACCGCACCTCACGTCTTGCTCGTTTGGCGGTGCCCTTGCTGCTGCCGCTGCCGCCCTCGCAGCCGCTGCAATCACAGCAATCACCGTCACAGTCACAGTCACAGCCATCACCCGCCACGCAGGCAATGGCAATCAGCGCAGCAAGTCCCACCAACCAAAATGCCCCGTAGCTGCCAATGGCAAGGTCGCGCAGAACGCTGCGCTCCTCCTCATCTACCGTAAAGGCATACACGGCGGTGTAAAAGGCAGCGATCAGATGCGCAAACACCGCGCACGCATAAAACTCGCCGCCCTGCTTTACCCAAAACACCACGCCGGCGACCAGCAGCGCGAGCTCGATCACGACAAACACCGCGATCACGGGGTGCTTGTGCTGCGGCATCACAGTCAAAAGAACGGCGAGAACAAGCAACAGTATGAGCGGCAAAATGAGCGCGGGCAACAACGCCGTAAACGCCGCAGGCTCACAGCTGACCTGATAATAAGTAGCTGCGCCAAGCCCCATACCCACGGTGTTGAGCAAAAAGGCAACAAGATACAAAAGGCCCTGCAGGCGCGCACCAAAAAGATAGCAAGGAATGGAGAGCACCATGAGCGCAAGCCCCCACACGGCCCCATACCACGTGCCACTCCATGTGGCACACCAGGCACAGGAACCTGCAAACAAAAGCAGCGCTGCGGCTGAAAAGAAAAATACGATTATCGGCTTACGCTTTACATCAATATCTTCAAACAAAACGATCTCACCTCGATTACATTATAGCATTCGGTAAGGAGGCATGTCAAGGATGAATATTTTTTGCAAGCTCAATGACGCGTTTCCCCTGTGATAGCGCTCTCTTTTTAAAATGCGCTGCTCCACCGTGCGACCGCGCAACGTAAGTAATGACAAGATCACTCTCATTAAGCATCCAAATGTTTCGCTTTTCAATGGCAAAGCGCGGCAAAGAATTTGCCGCTTGTAACGGGAAAACCGTATCTATATCTCGTGGCAGATTCAAATTTCGATTGGGCATATAGGCGAACACGATTTGGCAGCAGATGTGAGAATAAATTTTCTTTAATTTTGTTAAAGCAAAAAGAACTGTTTTGTCAAACTCTCCCTGGTTGCCCACTAAAAAAAGTTTTGCATCTTCATTTAGGATTAAATACTCCAGCACCGAATAAAGATCCAATAAAATAGAACGCGGTGTGTCCCTATGTCCAAAAAACGTAACAGTCAAAAATGTTCCCCTCTCTTCTAAAAATATTACTACATGTCCTAAAAGGATATATGCGTTATTTTAACATATCCGAAAAGGATATACAATAACATTGCGAAATATTTTTTGAGGGGTATTTATTTTGATAGATTACGTAGTCATCGGAAAAAGAATTAAGGAACTGCGCCAACAGAGAAAATGGACACAAGCCACTTTAGCCGAGCGCTCCGAGGTAGAGCCATCTAATATCTCGCATATTGAGCGCGCCGCCACAAAGCTCAGCTTGCCTACGTTGATTAAAATTGCCAATGCACTTGATGCTTCGCTTGACGAATTGGTATATCAAAATTTAAACAAAAGCGAGCACGTTTCCATTGCGCGCATCGACGAATTGCTTTCGGATTGCACTTCTCTTGAATTAAATGCGATCTGTGAGGTCATCGCCACCACAAAGGCCGTGCTCCGCGCGAAAAAATAACGTGCGGCTTTGCGCACAATATAAAACGAGCGCCCTTATGCGTTTCTCCCAAAGGGAGTCGCAAAGGGCGCTCGTTTATTATTTGATCTCTACCGATAAATGTTTCATGCGTTCCATAGCGGCGCGAAACACGGTCTTGTCATTTTCGTGCGTGAGACACCGTTCGGCCTCGTCAAGCGGAATCCACTCTACCTCGGCAATCTCACCCTCACGCGCCTGAATGCTCTCCTCGGTGGTAAAGGCCAGAAAATACACGACCTCTTTCATCACCCCGGGGGAGGGGCTGTAGCTGACGGTGGAACGAAAATCCGATACGATGGCAATGCGCGAGGAGGTTTCCTCCATCACCTCACGCAGCGCCGTTGCGTATTCACTTTCTCCCTGTTCCATATGTCCCTTAGGAAAGGAGCGATGTCCGCCCGCCTTATGGCGTATCATGAGTATATAATAATTGTCCTTTTCGCGGCGCACCACCAGTGCGCCGCAAGATTTTTCCCAAGTCATCTGAAACCTCCTTTGGCAAGAAACGGCGCAAGCTTACTGCGCGATCTCCTCCATCACAAAGGCCTCAAGAATATCGCCTACCTTGATATCGTTAAAGCGGTCAAGACCAATGCCGCACTCATAGCCGTCGGCCACCTCGCGCACGTCGTCCTTGAAGCGGCGCAGCGACGCGATCTTATCCTCAAAGATCACAATACCGTCGCGCACCACGCGGATCTGCGACTGGCGGGTGATCTTGCCGTCCTGCACATAGGAGCCTGCGATAAAGCCCACGTTCGGCACGTGAATGGTCTGGCGCACCTCGGCATGACCCAGCACGTTCTCGCGGAACTTGGGTGCCAGCATACCCTTCATAGCTGCCTCGATCTCCTCGATGCACTCGTAAATGATGCGGTAGGTGCGAATATCCACGCCCTGACGCTCGGCAGAATCAATGGCCGCCTTGTCGGGACGTACGTTAAAGCCGACGATAATGGCGTTGGAAGCGGCTGCGAGCATAACGTCACCCTCGATGATACCACCGACGGCGGCGTGAATGACGCGCACCTTGACCTCCTCGTTCGTGAGCTTTTCAAGCGACTGCTTCACAGCCTCGGCCGAGCCTGCCACGTCTGCCTTGACGATGATGTTGAGCTCCTTGACACCCTCGGAGATCTGTGCAAACAGATCGTTGAGGTTGGCGCGGGCGTTGGCCTTGAAGCCCTCCTCCTTTGCCTTGTCGCGGCGCTGGTCGGCAAGGGTTCTTGCCATGCGCTCGTCCTCAACGGCCGCAAACTCGTCACCTGCCTCGGGTACCTCGGCAAGACCCACGATCTCGACGGGCACGGAGGGACCTGCCTCCTTGACAACGCGTCCGTTATGGTCGCTCATGGTACGCACACGGCCGACTGCCGTGCCTGCAATCACGATATCGCCGTTATGCAGCGTACCGTTCTGCACCAGTACAGTGGCAACAGGGCCGCGTCCGCGGTCAAGCTTGGATTCGATGATAATACCCTTTGCACGGCGGTCGGGATTGGCCTTCAGCTCCTTCATGTCGGCAACGAGCAGTACGTTTTCAAGCAGGGTATCAATGCCCTCGCGCTTGAGTGCGGAGATCGGCACGCAGATCACGTCGCCGCCCCACTCCTCGGGCACAAGGTCATACTTGGTAAGCTCCTGCTTGATGGCATCGGGATTGGCGCCGGGCTTATCCATCTTATTGATGGCAACGATAATATCGATCTCGGCGGCCTTGGCATGGTTGATGGCCTCCACGGTCTGCGGCATGATGCCGTCGTCCGCCGCCACCACGAGGATGGCGATATCGGTTGCCTTGGCACCGCGGGCACGCATGGCAGTAAACGCCTCGTGACCAGGGGTATCAAGGAAGGTGAGGTCTCTGCCGTCAACCTTCACGCGGTAAGCACCGATGTGCTGGGTAATACCGCCTGCCTCGCCTGCCGTCACGTTGGTGTGGCGGATGGCGTCAAGCAGCGAGGTCTTGCCGTGGTCAACGTGACCCATGACACAGACAACGGGTGCGCGATCCACAAGCTCGTCTGCAGCGTCCTCGCTATCGTCAAAGAGCTTTTCTTCAATGCTGACAACCACTTCCTTGGTGGCCTCCACGCCAAGCTCGGAGGCGATGAGGAATGCGGTATCAAAATCAATGGTCTGATTGAGGGTCACCATCATACCCATGAGCATCAGCTTCTTCACGACCTCTGCGGGTGCGACCTTCATGCGGGAAGCAAATTCGCTCACGGTGATCTCCTCGGGAATGGTCACGTGCAGCGCCTGCTTGGTGGTGGGTGCGGATGCCTTCTTGCCGCCCTTCTTACCGGAGGTGAAGGCGTGCGTGCCGACCTGCTGCTTCTTGAAGCGCTGGTTGCCGCCGCGTGCATCACGCACGGCATCGGGCACGAAGGTATCAAGGCGCTCATCGTATTTCGACAGATCCACGCTCGAGCCGCGCATATCTACCACGCGCGTGCTGCGCGTTTTAGCGGTAGCATCGGTGCCCTTGGGGGTCTGACCGCGGGTGATGACCTGCGGACGGAACTGCTCACGCACGATGCGCCCGCCCCCCTCGTCCTTGTCGCGGAAGCCGCCGCCCGCAGGACGGTTCTGCTGGGGCTTCTGGCCGCGCGCATCCTGACGGGGTCCTGCACCGAAGGCAGGTTTAGTGCCCTGTGCAAATGCCCCACCACGGGGTGCGAAATCGGGACGTACGAAGCGGTCGCCTGCGGCACGCTCACCGCCTGCGCGAGCAGGGGCTGCGGGCTGGGCGGGACGCGCCTGCGCAGGTGCGCCGTCGCGGCGCTGCGCGGGTGCTGCTGCGGGACGCTGCTGCGCGGTATTGAGGGTAGCGCGCAGGTTCTGCGGAATATTATAGGTGCGGGGGGCGGCCGCGCGTGCGGGCTCAGCCTTCACCGTTTCGGTCTTTTCTTCTTTCTTCACGGGGGGCTCCGTGACGGGTGCTTTGGAAGCGGCAGGGGCATTGGCAGCCTCCGTCTTCGGTGCGGACTTCACCTCGGGCGCTGCTTTTTCGGCCTTTTGGGGCTTTTCGGTCTTTTCGGGTTTTTCGGCCTTTTCGGTCTTTTCTGCTTTTTCTGCCTTTTCGGCCTTGGGTGCTGCCTTTTCCGCAGCCTTTTCGGCCTTCGGGGCGACGGGTGCCTCTGCGGCGGGCGCAGGGGTCTCCTTTTTGCTCGCGGCAGTTGTCGGGATATAGGTATCTCCAAACAGATAGCCGTCGATATCCGAGATCTGCTTCTCGCGCGTCAATGCATCAAAAATGATGTCAAATTCCTTGATTTCGAGTGATTTTTGCGTCGTCTTACACTCAAGACCCTTTGCGGCCATCAATTCCGTGATCTGTTTGCTTTTGATGCCGAAATTTTTTGCTAATTGTGCAACCTTAAATGCCATAGTTCCTCCTCGTCTTCCGCAGTCCGTGCGGAACACCTTCCAAAGTTTGGTTTAAATTCGTACTCCCCCACGGCCCTCAGTCCGTGAATGAAATGCCGTAAAGCACGGCAATTGCTTTTGCTAAATTTTGATCGGTCACGGCAACCGCACCAACCGCGCCGCCGCGCTTGCCTACCGCAGTTGCCAGCGCCGCGCTGTCAATCAAGAGCCTGACGGCGGGCACGCGATAATGGGCGGTGCGATCTTCAACACGCTTGTGCGTATTATTTGAGGTATCCGCTGCCTCCAGCACGATCATCGGCGCATTTTTCGCCCCGTCTCGGGACTTTTTCAAAGCCTCGCAGACAAGCGGTACACCGATCGCGACGCGCCCTGCGCGAACGGCAAAGCCGAGATACGCCAGCGCCTTTTTTTCAGTTTCCTTCATGTGCGGTCAGCTCCTCGCGCATGGCAGCATAGACCTCAGCGGGGATCTCGCAGGCAAGATTGCGCGCAAGGCGCCCCGAACGCTCTGCCTTGGTAAGGCAAGCGCTGCTCTTACAAATATACGCCCCGCGACCCGATTTTTTGCCTGTGAAATCAAGCGACACGGCCCCGTTGGGATCACGCACCACGCGAAGCAGCTCCTTTTTGGGAAAATGTCCGTTGCAGCCAAGGCATTGGCGCTCGGGCATTTTTTTCGTCTTTGCTTCCATTTTTCACACCGTTGCGGCCTTATTCGGCCTTGATGTCGATCTTGTAGCCGGTCAGTCTTGCGGCAAGACGCGCATTGAGACCCTCGCGACCGATGGCAAGCGAGAGCTGATCGGGCTCGACCAGCACGCGGCAGGTGCGCTCACCCGTGATCTCCACGGAAAGCACGCGCGCGGGTGCCAGAGCAGCCGCAATAAATTCCTCGGGCGTTTCGCTGTAAGGAATGATATCGATCTTCTCACCGCGCAGCTCATCGACGATGCCGCCGATACGCATACCGCGGTTACCGATGCACGCGCCGATGGGATCCACGTTCTCGTCGCGGGAATACACAGCTACCTTGCTGCGCACGCCGGCCTCGCGGGACACGCTCTTGATCATCACAACGCCGTCGGTGATCTCGGGGATCTCAAGCTCAAACAAGCGGCGCACAAGACCCGAGTGAGAACGGGAAAGGGTAACAAGCGGGCCGTGAGCCTCCTTGTTGACCTCCATCACGAAGACCTTGATGCGGTCGTCCACCAGGAAGGTCTCGCCGGGGATCTGCTCGTTTTTGAGAAGCACGGCACGACCTGTGCCGGTATCAAGCACCACGTTGCCGTTGACGGGGTCGATCTTACTCACGGTCGCGGTAATGATCTCCTCGCGCTGGCTCTCGTAAGCCTCCTGCATCACGCGGCGCTCACCCTCGCGAATGCTCTGGATGATGACCGACTTTGCGGCAGCCGCGGAAAGGCGACGGAAATTCTCGGGCTTTACCTTGATCTCGATCAGCTTGCCGAGCGTGTGACGCTTGTTGAGTGCCTTGGCATCCTCAAGCGAGATCTCGTTTTCGGGGTCGGTCACGGTCTCCACAACGGTCTTTTGCTGGAAGACGCGCACGTCGTCCTTTTCGAGGTCAAACGCAATGCGCACGTTGGCGTTTGCACCGTACTCCTTGTGATAAGCGGAGACGAGTGCCGCCTCGATCTTTTCCATCATGTAGGCTTTCGGAATACCCTTTTCTTTTTCTAACAGGTCAAGTGCATTGAGGAAGGATTCCTTGCTGCTTTTCTTCGTGCTCATGATCTTATCCTTTCGTTCTATGTTATCTTATCTTAAAATTCGAATACCGTGGAAATTTTAGCCAGGGCGGAGCGCGGAAAGGCGCGTTCCTCGCCCTCTGCCTCGACGTGCACGTCGCCCGCCTCATCGCGACCCAAAAGCACACCGCGCAGGGTCTTTTGGCCGTTAACGGGTGCGAAAAAGCGCAGATCGACCACCTCACCGACCGAAAGGTCGATGTGCAGATCGGTGCGCAGATCGCGCTCGATACCGGGAGAGCTGACCTCAAGGTCATAAGCGGTATCGATGGGGTCTGCCTCGTCAAGCACGGGGTCGATGGCGCGATGCATACGCTCGCAGTCATCAATGGTGATGCCCTCGTCGTTATCAATGGTAACGCGCAGCACACGGCGTGCGCCCTCCTTTACGAACTCCACGTCCCAAAGGAAAAGTCCCAATTCCTCCGCCACAGGGGCGATCAGCTCCGCTACGGTTTCGGCAATGTTTTTTGCTGTGGCCATAAGGCACCTCCCGCTTGATAAATGATAACCGAAGAGAGCCGAACCCGCAAGGTTTGGGCAGGCAAAAACGCGCCCTGACCGTGGGAAAGCGCCTTGTCATATCCGCATATGACTGCGCCCCTTTCCCTTGCCATGCCACCTTTTTGCTCTGCCGAAACTGCGAAGCACCTCTCGGCTGAAAGATTTTTCGCAGATTTTGCTGTGACGTGGCAAGTTTGTAATACCTTACAAGCCGCGACGCGGCAAAAAATGCAAAAATGTTGCGCCGAGGGGCTTGTGTGTTCGGCTCTCTCGGCTATACGTAAAGAAGAAGAGCAGGTCTTGTCAACCTGCTCCATCCCACTCACATACGGTAATAGTATAACACATTTTTTCGCGCTTTGCAATAGAATAATTGAATTTTTTTCTTTTTTTGTCAAAAAGCCGAAAGTGACGGAATAATTTTCCTCTTTGTCTCTTTTTTTCACAAATCTTTCATGCAATCTGTTTACAAGCGTCAAATTCTATGTTATAATATTAAATTAGAATATTAGAATTTCAAGGAGGTATCGCCATGAATGGCACCGCACTCAGCAAAAACGACCTGGCCGCATGGCGCAGCCTGATCGCACGCCCCGATATAACAAAGCAGCTGACGGCAGCCGCCGTTTACCTGATATCCGCGCTGGTGATCCCCTTTTGCGCCAATGAATCGGTCGCTTTGATCTTCGTGGCCGCCTGTGCCGTGTTTTTCTACACGCAGACACACGCGCTCTCCGCGTTGCTCGCGCCCGCCATCCCCGCCGTGCTTCTCTTTTCGCTTTCGGGCAGCATGGTGCTGCCCGCCGCCTTCTTTGCCATCGTGTTCGGCGGTGCCGCAGGCGGCTTGCTCATTGCCACGGCCAAGGAATTTTGGCAGGCACCCGCACTCTTCTTGCTCCTTGCCGCCGCTTATGCCGCAGCATTACTGCTCGGTGCCGACGTGCGCGTGGCGCTGCTCACCCTGCTCCCTCTCCCCGCCGCACTTGTCGCCGGCCTTGCCACGCGGCGTTGCCTGCCCTTCACAACAGCCATTGCCGCCATTGCCGCAGCAATCGGCGCGGCGCTCCTCCTCTCAGGGGGCATTGCACTCTCCTCGGCAGGCCTGCTCAATGCCTCGCACATCCCCGCCTTTCTCGACCTGCTGACCGAGGGGATCCTTACCATGTTTGAGAAAAGCCGCGCAATCTACGCCGAGGCGGGTCTGACGGTAGAGATCGCGCTATCCGCCGGCGACGTGCGCAATTTGCTCGCCGAGCTGGTCAACGTTTCGCCCGCCATCCTGGCGATCCTCAGCATGGTGACCGCCTACTTCGTCTGGCGGGTCCTCACCGTCCTGCTCGTCACCTTCGGCGCCCTGCCCCGTATGCCCCGCCTGCTGGTCACCCCCACCATGAGCGTGACGGCGGCGATCCTGTTCTCGCTCGCTTGCGTGGTCTTTATGATTGCAGACCGCGAGACCGCAACGCTGACGGGGGCCGTTGCCCAAAACATCTTTCTCATTCTCGAGCCGGGTCTTGCTCTGGTGGGTGCCGGACGGCTGCTGCGCCGCGACGAAGCGCGCTCCTGCCTCTCGCTCCTCTTGCTGATCGGCATCGTGTATCTGATCTGGGTCGATCCCGCCGTCGCCGTGACTGCCGCCGCGTTTGTCGGCGTAGCACACGTACTGATCACGGCCTTCCTCGCGCAAAAAAACCGTAAAGGAGAACCATAATGCAAAAGCAATCCGAGACCCGTCGCCGCACGGGATCCGCCATTCCGATGATCGTTCTTCTCGCGCTCGGGCTTCTCTTTTTCAGCGTCTATATTGTGGCCACGCGTATGGCCGCAATGCCGCTGACCACGCGAGCCACACTCATTTTCCTCGGCGCATACGTGTTCTTCTCGCTGCTGTCCTGTCTGTTCTTCCTGTTAAAGGAACGCAAATACCGCAACGAGGAGATCCTGTTTGAAACGCTGAACACCAAAATGCATAATATGTTCAAGTATGCCGTGGGGCTTCCCTACGCCATCGTGGACGAGCAGGGTAAGGTGCGCACGCTCAGCAGCGCCCTGCAAAAGGTGCTGAGCGCCGAGGATCCCTTTTACCGCGGGTCGGTTTCCGATTTCTGCGGCGGTGTTTCCCTGCAGGAGATCATCCGCGCCGGCATCAACGGCGAGGATGCACGCACCGACCTCGGCAAGCTGACCATGGATACCATTGCCTCGGCAACCGAGGACAGTAAGGCTCCCGCCGACACCCTGCCGCCCAGCATGATCGACGGCTCGGTCGTCTGGCTGCCCGACGGGGGGCGCTACATTGCACGCGCCTACGGTATCACCCTCAACGACCGCATCAGCTACCTCGTCACCTTTACCGACGTATCCGAGCTGCTCGATCTGCGCGAAAAAATGGAGCGCGATATGCCCGCCGTTGCCTACATTGACGTTGACAACTTAGAGGAGTTGACCCAATATACCCACGCCAACTACCGTGACGCCTCCCGTAAGGTGGACGACGTGCTGATCCAATGGGCAGCCGACATGAACGGCTTTTTGCGCGAGTACGAGCGCGACCGCTACATCATGTTTTTCTCTCAGGAAAAGCTGCGCCTTTGCGAGGAGGATAAATTCAGCGCCCTGCTCGACCGCATCCGCGACATCCGCCTTGGTGAGTACGGCATTCCCGTAACGGTCTCGATCGGCATCTCCCTTGACGACTGCACCATGGCAGAGCGCGCCAAGGAGGCAAACTCCGCCCTTGACATGGCTCTTCAGCGCGGCGGTGACCAGGTGGCCGTGCGCCGCCGTGACGGCATCCGCTACTACGGCGGTCAGACAAGACCCTTCCAGCGTCGCTCCCGCGTACAGTCCCGCGTGGTGGCCAACTACCTGCTGACCAAGATCTCCGAGGCAGACAACCTGCTCATCATGGGACACAGCAACCCCGACTTCGACTCGATCGGCTCCTGCGTGGGCATTGCCCAGCTCGGTCTGTTTGCGGGGATCCCCACCAAGATCATCATGGATCTTGACAACGCCAACTTCCGCATTGCCACCGAGCGTCTGACCGCCTCCAAGATCTACAGCGATATGTTTATCTCGGGGCACAAGGGTCTTGACCTCATTCGCTCCGGCACTCTGCTCATTATCGCGGACGCCAACAACTTCCGCATCATCGAATCGCCCGAAGTGGCGGACAGCGTGCGCCAGGTTTCGGGCAAGATCGCCATCATCGACCACCATCGCCAGGCAGGCGAATATAAATTCGAGCCCGTCGTCAACTATATCGATCCCGGTGCCTCCTCCGCCACCGAGCTTGTGGCCGAGATGCTTGAGCAAAGCGAGACCGGCAACGACAGCGACATCAACAAGCTGATCTCGGACGAGGTGGCAAGCGTGATGCTTTCGGGTATCGTGCTCGACACGGGCGGCTTTACCCGCAACACGGGCAGCCGTACGCTCGACGCGGCACGCTACCTTTACAGTAAGGGTGCCAACGCCGAGTACGTACACAGCTTCTTCAACCAGGAATACGCAGACTATGTTTGCGAGCGCAGCTTCTCGGGCTGCTCCCTCATGCACAACGACAGCATCGGCCTGACCTGGAGCCAGGGCACGGGCAGAAGCGCCGATGACCGCGTGGCTGCCGCCAAGGAGGCCGACAAGCTCCTGAGCGTCAAGGGCGTGCGCGCGGCGTTTGCCCTCATCGTGATCGACAACTGCATCCATATCTCGGGTCGCTCGGACGGCTCGATCAACGTGCAGCTGATCCTTGAAAAGCTGGGAGGCGGCGGCCGATTCGACTCGGCTGGTACTGTGCTCTCGGACGTTTCTCTTGAAACCGGCGTGGAGGATCTGCGCCGCACCATACAAGCCTATCTCGACGGCGCCGACGAGGCGCGTCGCGGGGCGTGACACAGTTATCATCTCTTTAGGAAAGGAACACATACCATGAAAGTCATTCTCACCACCGACGTCAAAGGACAGGGCAAAAAGGACCAGCTGATCGAGGTCTCCGACGGCTACGCCCGCAATTTTCTCCTCCCCCGCAAGCTGGCCATTCCCGCCGACAACCAGTCCCTCACCGAGCTGAAAAATAAAGAGGCTGCCAAGCAGCACAAGATCGACACCGAGCGCGCCGCCGCCAAGGACGTTGCCGCCAAGCTGCAGAGCATTGTGGTCAAGATCAAGGTAGGCGCAGGCGCCGACGGCCGCCTTTACGGCTCCGTGACCTCCAAGGAGATCGCGGAAAAGCTTGACAAGGAGCACGGCATCACCGTTGACAAGCGCAAGATCTCGCTGCCCGAGCCCATCAAGGCTTACGGCACCTACGAGCTTGACGTACGCCTTTACACCGACGTTTCGGGCAAGATCCACGTAGTCGTTACCGACTGAATATGAGGAAGCTATGATCGACGATATGATGAAACAGGAGGACGCCCTCACGCGCAAAATGCCCTGCTCACTCTCGGCAGAGCGCGCGCTGCTCGGCTCTATCCTGATCGACCCCAACGCCATCAACGAAATCGCAGCCAATGTGAGTGCGGACGATTTTTACGTGCAGGAGCACAAGCAGATCTATCTCGCCATGCGCGAGCTGTTTGACGCCAGCCAGGAGATCGACCCCGTCACGCTGATCGATACGCTGGTGCACAAGGGTGTGTACGAAAAATCGGGCGGAGAGACCTATATCCGTTCTCTGCTTGACGTGACGCCCAGCGCCATGAATATTTCGGACTATGCCCGCATCGTGAAAGAAGAGAGCACGCGCCGCCGCATCATTGAGGTGTGCAGCGAGATCTCCGAGCTGACCTACGGCGAGCAGGAGGGCGTGGCGCAGGTGCTTGACCTTGCGCAAAGCCGCTTCACCGAAATCGCGCAGGGACGCGACTCCCGCACCTTCCGCCACATCCGCGACGTGCTGCGTGACGTGCTCGAAAACCTGCACCGTCTGCAAAGCGACAAGGACGCCGCCAACGGCATTCCCACCGGCTTTTCGGGCGTGGATAAGCTGCTGGTCGGTATGGGTGACTCCGACCTCATTCTTGTAGGCGCGCGCCCCGGTATGGGTAAAACGGCGTTTGCCCTCAACGTGGCCACCAACGTAGCACTCTCCTCGGGCAAAAAGGTATGCCTGTTTTCGCTTGAGATGTCTGCCGAGCAGCTGGCCTCGCGTATGATCGCGAGCGAAGCGCTGGTTGACAGCTACAGCCTGCGCTCGGGACAGCTGCAGCCCGACGACTGGAAAAAGATCGCCGATGCCGCCATGCGTCTCTCGGCCACCGATATTCTCATTGACGACACCTCCGGCATCACCGTCACGGCCATGAAAGCCAAGCTGCGCCGCGTGGAAAACCTCGGCCTTGTCGTGGTGGACTACCTCGGCCTGATGGAAAGTGAGCAGCACTACGACAACCGCGCACTTGAAGTAAGCGTGATCTCGCGAGGCCTGAAGCTCATGGCCAAGGAGCTGCGCGTGCCGATTCTTTGCTGTGCACAGCTCTCCCGTGGTCCCGAGGGCAGAACCGACAAGCGCCCGCAGCTATCCGACCTGCGTGACTCGGGTGCCATCGAGCAGGATGCGGACGTCGTTATGTTCCTGTACCGTGACGAATATTACAACACCTCGCGCGATCCCGACCAAAAGGAGGGCAACATCGCCGAGGTCATCATCCAAAAAAACAGACACGGCTCCACGGGCAACGTCAAGATGGGCTGGCTCGGCACCTACACCAAGTTCCGCACCATCGACACCGACCGCGAAGAACCGTAATGTGTGCCATGCATACACTCAAAGGCTTTCGAGATCCGCTGATGCTGGCAGAGCTCCCTGCGGGCACCCCCATGGCCGTGGCTCTTTCGGGCGGTGCCGATTCGGTGGCGCTCCTCTCGCTCTTGCGTGATCGGGAGAACCTGTCGGCCATTCACGTGCACCACGGCATCCGCGGCGCGGAGGCTGACCGCGACGCCGCCTTTTGCCGTGAGCTCGCAAGCTCCCTTCACATCCCCTTTTATCTGTTGCATATCGATGCACCCGCCGTAGCAAAGCAAACGGGCGAGAGCCTTGAGACCGCCGCGCGCGCCGCGCGCTATGCCGCCATGACCGCGCTGATGCGCGAAAAGGGTATTCCGCTGCTCCTCACGGCGCACCACGCCGACGATCAGCTTGAGACCATGCTGCAGCACCTGCTGCGCGGCAGCGGCACACGCGGCCTTTGCGGCATTCCCGCTTGCCGTCCCTTGGGCGACGGGCTGCTCGTGGCGCGTCCGCTGCTCTCGGTGCCCAAGGCCGAGCTGCTTGACTATCTGACAAGCGAAAACCTTTCCTTTGTCACCGACAGCACCAATGAGGAGCCCTGTTGCCAGCGCAATTTTTTGCGTCTGCGCGTCCTGCCCCTGCTGCGCGAGCTGCAGCCAAACGCCCCCGCGCTTGCCGCACGCTGCGCCGAGGCGCTTGCGGGCGATGAGCAATATCTTGACGGCCTTGCCGCCGAGTTTCTCGCGCGGGAGGGTGCGCATCCCCACAAGGATGCATTGCTTGCGCTGCCGCAGCCCATTTTTGTGCGCGTCATGCGCCGCTTGCTGCCCGAGCCACCCTCGGCGCTGCATCTGGCGTCGATCCGCACGCTTCTTTCGAGTGAAAAGCCGCACGCATCACTCTCGCTGCCGCCCCACACGGTGCTCGCGCTGCACCGCGGCAAGCTCACGGTGACGCGAAAGGCGGCAGGCACATCCTACACCATGCAGCTTTACCGCAGTGAGGCCGATCTAAAAACCGAGCCCCTGCCCGACGCCGTTGTGCTCGCGTGCCCTCTCTCACCCAAAACAGAGCAGCGCCTTGCGGCAAGCTATACGTACCGCGCCACGGCCAAGATCCGTCAAGCGGATATTGCGGGCGAGCTTTTCCTGCGCGCACGCCGCGCGGGCGACGTGATCCTCGCCGGCGGTATGCACAAGGCTGTGCGACGTCTGGCTGCCCTTTCCGAGCTTACCCCCGCCACCAGAGCAAGCATGCCTTTGCTCTGTGACGAACACGGCATTGTCGCCGTTCCCCTCGGCCCCGTGCGCGACAGCGCGCGCAGCGATCCCGATCTCACCGTATATTTTTACTTTAACTGATAAAAGGCCGTCTCTGCGGTTAATATATTTCAAAGAGAGACGGCCCTTGTCGGAGACCTTCCATGAGAAAACAAGACCCCTGCGGCTGTTTATATATCCAACTATCCCACGGAGGAACACAATGAAAAAACACATCAAATCCATACTTCTTTATCTGCTGCTGATCGGACTGGTCATCGCTGCGGTGGCAACCATCTACCAGCAGACCGAGGAGGAAAAGATCGTTCTTGGCGACGTGGTTGCCTACTTTGAAAGCGACCGCGTAACCTCCTTTTTGATCGACGAAAAATATTACATCACCATGAACGTCATCAAAACCGATGCCGACGGTAACTTCGTGACCAAGGAGGACGGCAGCTTCAGCACGAGCGAGATCTCCTACCAGCTGCGCTCTATCGACCTCTTTAACGAATATTGCGGCGATTACGTGAAAAACAACGCCAACCTCACGGAATACGATATCGAGCCCCAGTCTGTGACGCCGTGGTGGGTCACGCTTCTGCCGTATCTGCTGATCATGGTGGCTGTTGTGGTGCTCTACTTCTTTATGATGCGCTCCGCAGGCGGCCCCGGCGCGAAGATCAACAGCTTCGGCAAGGCGCGCGCCAAGACTGCGCACGACACCAAGGAGCGCATCACCTTTGAGGACGTGGCAGGCTCCAATGAAGAAAAGCAGGAGCTTGAGGAGATCGTGGAATTCCTCAAGGATCCTGCCAAGTTCACCAAGCTCGGTGCCAAGATCCCCCACGGCGTGCTGCTCGTGGGCCCTCCCGGCACGGGTAAGACGCTGCTCGCCAAGGCCGTAGCCGGCGAGGCAGGCGTGCCCTTCTACTCGCTTTCGGGCTCGGATTTCGTGGAAATGTACGTCGGCGTGGGTGCCTCCCGTGTGCGCGACCTCTTTGAGACCGCACGCAAGACCCCTGCCAGCATCATCTTCATCGACGAGATCGACGCCGTAGGCCGTCACCGCGGCGCAGGCCTTGGCGGCGGACACGATGAGCGTGAGCAGACCCTCAACCAGCTGCTGGTTGAAATGGACGGCTTCGGCTCGCACGACGGCATCATTGTGATTGCCGCCACCAACCGCCCCGATATTCTTGACCCCGCCCTGCTCCGTCCCGGCCGCTTCGACCGTCAGATCACGGTGGACGCCCCCGACGTAAAGGAGCGTGAGGCCATTCTTCGCGTGCACGTGCGCAAAAAGCCCCTTGAGGAAACCGTTGACCTCTCGGTAGTTGCCAAAAAGACCGCGGGCTTCACGGGTGCCGACCTTGCCAACCTCTTAAACGAGGCCGCGTTGCTTGCCGCACGCCGCGGCAAGAGCCTGATCGGCATGGACGACATTGACGACGCCTTCATCCGCGTGATCGCAGGCCCCAAAAAGGCCTCCCGCGTGATGAACGAGCGCGAACGCAAAAACACGGCCTACCACGAGGCGGGGCACGCCATCGTGTCGCACGTGCTGCCGCACCTTGATGCCGTACACCAGATCTCCATCATTCCCTCGGGTCGAGCGCTCGGCTACACCATGAGCCTGCCCGCCGAGGATAAATACAGCGTTTACAAGCAGGAGCTGAAGGAAAAGATCGCCGAGCTGCTGGGCGGCCGTGTGGCCGAGGCCTTGGTGTTCGGTGACATTTCGGGCGGCGCCTCCAACGACATTGAGCGCGCCACCAATATCGCGCGCACGATGGTGACCCAGCTCGGTATGTCCGATCTGCTCGGCCCTGTCAAATACGGCACCGCAAACAGCGAGGTATTCCTCGGACGCGATTTTGCGGGCGGCAACAACTTCTCCGAGGAGATCTCCGCCAAGATTGATGCCGAGATCAAGGCGCTCATTGACGAGGGCTACGCCACCGCCGAGCGTGTACTGCTGGAGCACCGAGGCAAGCTTGATTTTGTGGCCGAATTCCTGCTGAAAAACGAGCTCATGGACGGCGAGCAGTTTGCTGCCGCGATGGATCGCGAGGGCGTGACCGTCGAGGAGCTGGAGGCCATGGCCGAGGAAAAGCGCGAAAAGAGCAAGCGTGAAAACGAGGAACGCGCCAAGCGCGACGAGGAGGCGAAGAAGGCTGCCGAGCAGCCCCTGCCCGATTTCTCCGACAGTCGCTACGCCACCAATGAGTTTGATATGCCTACCGCCAATAGCGGCGGCAATATGCCTACTGCCGATGCCGACAAGGACACCGATACCGACAACGAAAACGACCAAGACAGCCCCGATCAATAACCGGAAGTATAACCGCACCGGGGGTGTTCTGCTAATTTGGCAGCACCCCCTCGATTTTTAGGGAGTATCCTATGCAAAACACAGCTAAGCTTTCCCTCGGCATCGACATCGGCTCCACCACCGCCAAGGTGGTGCTGACGCGCGGCGAGGAAATTCTGTACGAATGCTACAAGCGCCACTTTTCACAGGTGCGCCAAAAGACCTTGGAGATATTGACCCGTTTACAAAATCTGATCGGCGAAGAACGAGTAAAGGTAGCCCTTTCGGGCTCCGCAGGCCTCGGCCTTGCACGCGCGGCAGAGCTGCCCTTTGTGCAGGAGGTATTTGCCACGGGCGAGACGGTGCGCCGTCTTGAGCCCGATACCACCGCCGTGGTCGAGCTTGGCGGCGAGGACGCCAAGGTGATCTTTTTTGAGGGCGGCACCGACGAGCGCATGAACGGCACCTGTGCGGGCGGCACGGGCGCGTTTATTGACCAAATGGCGACCCTCCTTGACCTGACGGTGGAGGAGCTTGATGCCCTCAGCCTTCAGGCTACGCGCATCTATCCCATCGCCTCACGCTGCGGGGTGTTTGCCAAGACCGATATCCAGCCGTTGCTCAACCAGGGCGCGGCCAAGGCCGATATTGCCGCCAGCATCTTCCGTGCGGTGGTGAACCAAACCATTGCAGGACTTGCGCAGGGGCGCAGGATCACGGGCAAAGTGATGTTTCTCGGCGGGCCTCTGTCCTTTAACGAGGGGCTTCGACGCCAATTCGTGCACGTGCTGAAGCTCGCACCCGAGCACGCGGTATTCCCGCCCTACGCACGCATTTCCGTGGCGTTGGGTGCCGCATTTTACGCGGCGGGGCTTAGCGAGGACTACACCTACGGCGAGCTGATCTCGCGCGTGGAGACCTGCACCACGGCCACCTCCGCCACCTCCAGCCTCGCACCCTTGTTTGAAACGCAGCAGGAATACGCACTTTTCCGCGCGCGCCACGCGGCCGCCGCCGTGGAATATACCGATCCCGCCACCTACCGCGGTGATGCTTATCTCGGCATCGACTGCGGCTCCACCACCACCAAGCTGGTGCTGATGGCAGAGGACCACAAGCTGCTTTATACATATTACAATTCAAACAAAGGCAATCCCGTTGGCATTGTAAAAGAACAGCTTGAGGAGATCTATGCCCTTTGCGGCAACCGCATCAAGATCCGTTCGTCGGCCGTCACGGGCTATGGCGAGGAGCTGATCCGCCATGCCTTCCATCTGGATGAGGGTTTGGTGGAGACTATGGCGCACTTTACCGCCGCGCGTTATTTCAACCCCCGTGTGGACTTTATTCTCGATATCGGCGGACAGGATATCAAATGCTTCAAGATCCGTGCAGGTGCCATTGACAGCATCATGCTCAACGAAGCCTGCTCGTCGGGCTGCGGCTCCTTTATTGAGACCTTTGCCAAATCCCTCGGCTACGAAACGGCCGAGTTTGCCAAGCTTGCGCTCTTTGCCAAGGCCCCCGTTGACCTCGGCTCGCGCTGCACGGTGTTTATGAACTCCTCCGTCAAGCAAGCGCAAAAGGACGGCGCCACCGTTGGCGACATCTCGGCAGGTCTTTCGGTTTCCGTGGTGAAAAATGCGATCTACAAGGTCATTCGCGCGGGCAGCACCGAGGAGCTCGGTGACCATATCGTGGTACAGGGCGGCACCTTCTTAAACGACGCCGTTTTGCGCAGCTTCGAGCGCGAGCTCGGGCGCGATGTCATCCGCCCCGCCATTGCGGGTCTGATGGGTGCGTGGGGCGCCGCGCTTTACGCGCAGTCCACCGCCAAGGAGCACTCCACCATGCTCACGCGTGAGCAGCTGCAAAGCTTCACCCATAAATCAAAGGCCGCCGTTTGTCGCGCCTGCACCAATAACTGTAACATCACCGTCAACACCTTTGCCGACGGCGAGACCTTCATTTCGGGCAACAAGTGCGAGCGAGGCGCGGGCAAGCGCGCAGCCGAAAATCCTCTGCCCAACCTGCACGCCTTCAAGCGCGATCAATTGGCAGCGCTTACCCCCGTTGCGGGCAAGCGAAACTTTACCATCGGTCTGCCTCTTGCGCTCGGTATGTACGAGCTGGGACCCTTTTGGTATGCACTCTTCCGCGCACTTGGCTTTGGTGTGCGCTTCTCGGGCTTTTCGAACCGCAAGCTGTACGCCAAGGGACAGTACAGCATCCCCTCGGATACCGCCTGTTACCCCGCTAAGATCATGCACGGCCACATTGAGCAGCTGATCGAGGACGGCGTTGACGGCATCTTCTACCCCTCCATGACCCGCAATATCGACGAGCGCGTGGCCGACAACTGCTATAACTGCCCCGTGGTTGCCTATTATGCCGAGCTGCTCTCGCACAATATGGACAGCCTCTCGACCGTGCGCTTCTTCTACCCTTATCTCAATGTCAATCACACGGGCAAGCTGACCGAAAATCTCCTCGCCTTCCTCAACGCCGAATTTGGCGGCTTTGGCAAGCGCGAGGTGCTGCAGGCGGTACGCACCGCTAAGGCAGCCTACGAGGCACACATGAAGCGCATCCGCCGTGAGGGCGAGCGTGCCGTGGCACGCGCCAAGCGCGAAAAGCTGCGTCTGATGGTGCTCTCGGGCAGACCCTACCACATTGACCCCGAGATCGGGCACAGCATCGACAAGCTGGCCACCACGCTCGGCTTTGTGGTGGTAAGTGAGGACGCCGTAGCGCATCTTGCCTCCGCGCCCGCACGCCCTGCCGCCCTCAACCAATGGACCTACCATGCGCGCCTTTACAACGCCGCCAAGTTCGTGACCGAAACCAAGGGTGCGGAGCTGGTGCAGCTGGTATCCTTCGGGTGCGGCATTGACGCCATCACCACCGACGAGGTGCGCGCCATTTTGGAGGACGGCGGCAAGCTCTACACGCAGATCAAAATCGACGAGATCACCAACCTCGGTGCCGTCACCATTCGCTTGCGCAGCCTCATCGGCGCGCTCGACCAGCAGGAAGGGAGGGGTTAATATGGCCACAGAACGCGTCATTTTTACCAAAGAAATGAAACGGGACTATACCATCCTGCTCCCCAATATGCTGGAAATGCATTTCAAGATCATGGCAGAGATCTTCCGCCATAACGGATACCGCGTGGAGCTGCTGCAAAACGAGGGACAGGGCGTCATTGACTGCGGCCTCAAATACACGCACAACGACGCTTGCTACCCTGCCCTTTTGGTCATCGGCCAGTTTATCAACGCCCTGCAAAGCGGAAAATACGACGTGAACCGCGTGGCCGTAATGATGACGCAGACGGGCGGCGGCTGCCGCGCCTCGAATTACATCACGCTGATTCGAAAGGCACTCGCCAAGGCCGGCTTTGCGCAGGTACCCGTCATTTCCCTCAACGTCTCGGGGCTTGAGAAAAACCCCGGCTTTAAGCTGACCCTCGGCTTCGGCAAGCGCATTCTTTACGCCGTATATTACGGTGACCTTTTGATGAATCTTGTCAATCAATGCCGCCCCTACGAGGTTACCCCAGGCAGCACGCAGGCCATGGCCGATAAATGGGTCGCGAGACTGGTTGAGGAGCTGAATAGCGGAAAATCCCCCAATTATAAATCGGTTCAAAAGAATTACATAGATATATTGAAGGATTTTGAACTGAATTTGCCCCGTACCAAGGAAAAAAAGGTGCGCGTGGGCATTGTTGGCGAGATCTACGTGAAATTCTCGCCGCTCGCCAACAACAACCTTGAACGGTTTTTGGTGGCGGAAGGGGCGGAGACCGTGATGGCGGGCCTGCTTGACTTCCTGATGTATACCGTCAACACCGCCGTGGTGGATTACCGCCTTTACGGCATGAAAAAAACGCGCGCAAAGGTCATGAAATGGGCCTATGATTATCTGCACAAAAAGCAGCTCGATTTCATTCGTCTGTACCGCGAGAACAGTACCTTTACACCGCCCACCGATTTTGAAAAAACGCGTGCCGCCATCAAGGGCTATATCGACGAGGGCGTGCAGATGGGCGAGGGCTGGCTGCTCACCGCCGAGATGCTTGAGCTGATCGAAAGCGGCGCTACGAACGTGGTCTGCGCGCAGCCCTTCGGCTGCCTGCCCAACCACATCGTCGGCAAGGGCATGATGAAGATCATCCGCGAAAACCACCCCGGCGTCAATCTGGTCTCCATCGACTATGACCCCGGCGCCTCCAAGATCAACCAAGAAAACCGCCTGAAGCTGATGCTGGCAGGTGCCGCACGCGAGCTGGAGCAGGAGAGAGAAAAGCAAGCGTCAGCACAGCCGACACCCACAGAGGTTTGATGAAAACCGTTGGCAAAAAGGAAACAAAAGCATTATGATAGAAAAAAAGCTGTTTAACGTGATGGATTTCGGCGCTACCGCCAACGGCATCTGCCTTGATACGGCAGCAGTACAGGCCGCAGTAGATGCGTGTGCTGCAGCAGGTGGCGGTAAGGTCCTCTTCCCGCGCGGCACCTACGTGCTGGCAACCGTGTTTTTGAGAAGCAACGTGCATATTGAATTTGAAGAAAACACGCTGATCCTCGGCGCGCTGGATTTTTACGCATATGCGCAGCAGGAGGAGATCGATTACCCCGCATATCAGGATGCCTCGCACACCTATTTTGACCTTTCGATGTTTGTGGGCAGAAATTGCGATAACATTGCCATCACCGGCAAGGCCAAGATCGATATGCGCTCGGTTTGGGATGAGGACGGCGTGCGCGGTAAGGCAATTCGGCACAGAGGCCCCAAGTGCATTGCGCTGAAGGAATGCAACCGCGTCACGATAGCCGAGCTTGACATCAACAACGCCACCGACCTTGCCATTTATTTTGCGGGCTGCGAGGACGTAGATATTCACGGCATTAAAATGTACGTTTATATTGACGGCATTTCGCCCGACAACTCGAAAAACGTCAGGATCTACGACTGTGACGTAGAGGCGGGAGACGATGCCATCGTTTTCAAATCCTCCTATACCCTCAACCGCATTGACGTGTGCCGCAACATACGGGTTTACAACTGCAGGCTGAAAAGCCGCTGCAACGCGCTGAAATTCGGCACCGAGACCAACGGCGGATTTTATGACACCGAAATCGAAAACATTGATATCCGCGAAACAAGGATCTCCGCCATCGCCATTGAAAGCGTCGATGGCGCGATCATAGACGGACTTACCATCAAAAACGTCAACATCGTCAATGTCAACGCGCCCTTGTTTATTCACATCGGCAAGCGTATGAGAGGCCCCGAGGGCCGTGAGATCGGCGCGATCAGAAACGTGACCCTCGAAAACATCACCGTAGACGGCCCTTACGAGCCGTATAACGCCCCCGCACCGCATTATTTTGCCTACAAGGCGAACGATTTCCATCAGTACCCTTGGATATTTAAGGGCGTCACCGAGGAAAACGCGGCACAAGCCATCAGCGGCAGATACAGCGACTGGCAAATGACCTCTAACTGCTGCGGCCTCCCGGAGCGCCATCTTGAAAACATTACCCTGCGCAACGTGCATATGAAGCTGGACGGCGGTGTGCAGGAATACGAGAGGACCGTGCCCGACGTAGCACCTGCCTATCCCGAGGTTTACGTTTACGGCAAGATCTTACCCGCCAAGGGTATTTATTTCCGCTACGTTGACGGGCTTACCCTCGATAACGTAACGGTTGAGACCTACCGACCCGACGCAAGAGAGGATTTTGTGCTCGAGCACGTCACACAAAAATAACCGTATCAAAAAGGGCATCCCGAAACTGTTTCGGTGATGCCCTTTTTTGCTCCCATTGCATACAATACCTATTGGGGGTGATATGATGCAATTTGATCGAAACGCGCTGAACCGTTTACTCATGCTGAATGACAAGCAGCTTGAAACCGTGGTAAAAAAGCTTGCCGAGGAATACGGACTTGACCTCGCTCGCCTGAACCTTGATCCCGATAATATAAAGGAGCTGCGCAATACCCTGCGCCGTGCCGACGATGCCACGCTGCAAAGCCTTGGCGAGCAGCTGAAAAACGGGAAGCTGAAGCCATGAGCGAGCAGGAGAAGCCCGATCTGCCGCGCGCGCCGAACGCGGAAGCCGAGGGACTATCGGAGGCGGAATTTTCCTCCTTGCTTGACAGCATCGGCACCATGGCACCGCTGCTGAAGGGACTTGGCGGCGCGCTGGGCGGCAAACGCTCTGATGCCTGTACCGCACGAGAGGCCTTTTTACTCTCACTCAAGCCCTATCTTTCGCCTGCGCGCTGCGAGGCCGTAGATTATCTGGTGCGCATCGGCAGGATCGGTGACGTCATTCACAGCATAGGCCGAAGTGAAGGAGGAAAATGATGTACATTCAAAACCAACCGCCGCCCGAAATGCCCTTTTCTCTGCCCAAGGGCTACAGCGGCAACGCCTTTGCACCGCAGCCGCAGGCAGAGCCTGCACAGGAGGCACCCGAGGAAACGGAAACCGTGGAGCCACCGGGGACCTTGTCTGAGCCCGAGCAAGCGCCTGCGGCGCAGGCGGAAAGCACCGAAGCATTTGCCCCTGCACGGGGTGAAAAACACACCGACGGCGGCATTTTTTCAAGGCTGCCTTTTTTATCCTCTCTGCTGCCGCCCTCGCGCAAAAAGCGCGGCGGGCGGGAGGGGCTGCCCGAATGGGCCGTGATTGCCGTTGTGCTGTTTTTACTGCTCGACAGCAACGAAAACGACCTACTTCCCTTTTTGCTGCTGCTTCTTTTATGGGATTAAAAAATATTCCCCTTAAACCTTGTGTCATATAGCGCTCTTGCTTAGGTCAATTTCACCATATTTTCAATAGGGAAAATTGACATAATTGAAATAGGGAAATTTGTCATATTTCAAAGAGGTGCATATATGAACAGAATAAAGGAGCTCCGTTTGGCAAAGGGATATACGCAGGTCAAGCTGCAAATGCTGACGGGCATTGACCAAAGTGATTACTCCAAAATCGAGAACGGCAAACGCTATTTTACCTTTGAGCAATGCAAGCGCCTTGCCATAGCGCTGGATACCAGCATGGATTATCTTGCAGGGCTGACCGACGAGAAGGAACCTTATCCAAGAAATAAATGAAAAAAGGGGCTGTCTCAAATGCCACGGCATTTGGCCGACAAGCCCCTATGGTTTTTGTTTGGCGGCTAAACACCGCCATGTTTAGCCAATACCAACCTAAATCGAATACGCCTAAAGCGATGAAAATTCGCGCTATTTCTCGAAACCTCGCTCGCAAAGTCATACTTTGCTTCGCTCAATTTCAAAAAATATCATCAAATTTTCATTCGCTTTATGTAAGAATTATT
>JAFTKK010000019.1 GCA_017453325.1 Clostridia bacterium | reverse complement strand
AGCACTTGCTGCCGTCGGTATGACGGCATATGCACGCCATGAGCCGCACCGTCTTTCGGGTGGTCAGAAGCAGCGTGTGGCCATTGCAGGTGTGCTTGCGATGGAGCCTACCTGTATGATACTTGATGAGGCCACCGCCATGCTTGACCCTCTCGGGCGCCGCGAGGTGATCGAGACCGTGGAGCGTCTCAATCGCGAAAAGGGCATTACCGTGCTTTCCATCACGCATTATATGAACGAGGCGGCGCGCGCTGACCGCGTGATCGTGATGGATGATGGCGTGGTCATCATGGACGGCACGCCGCGCGAGGTCTTTGCCGAGCCCGAAAAGCTCTTTGCCGCAGGCCTTGACGTGCCGCAATGCACCTCGCTTGTGCACGCGCTGCGCCGCGAGGGGATCGACCTGGCGGGGATGCCCGTCACGCACGAGGAATGTGCCGCGCTTATTATGAAGGCGCTCGGAGGGCGATGATATGGCAGTATTATCTCTGGAACACGTGACGTATATCTACGGTGAGGGCACGCCCTTTGAGATCAGGGCACTCGACGACGTGACGCTTACGGTGCGCGAGGGCAGCGTGACGGGTATTATCGGTCACACCGGCTCCGGCAAATCGACTTTGGTGCAGCTGTTCAACGGGCTTGAAAAGCCCATGAGTGGGCGCGTGCTGCTTGATGGCAAGGATATTTGGGCAGATCCGAAAAAGATGCGTGACATCCGTTTCCGCGTGGGTCTTGTGATGCAGTATCCCGAATATCAGCTTTTTGAGGAGACCATACGCGCCGATATCGCCTTTGGCCCGCGCAACATGGGTCTTGATGAGACCGAGATCGCCTACCGCGTAGATGAGGCTGCTTCCTTCGTGGGTCTTGACCGCGAGCTGCTTGATAAATCTCCCTTTGATCTTTCGGGCGGTCAGAAGCGCCGTGCTGCCATTGCCGGCATCATGGCCATGCGCCCCGAGGTGCTGGTGCTTGACGAGCCTGCTGCGGGCCTTGATCCGCGCGGCCGCGATACGATCCTCGAGGGAATTCGCACTTACGGCAAGCGGACGGGCGCAACGGTCATTATCGTCAGTCACAGTATGGAGGATATGGCCGCATATTGTGATGATATTATCGTGATGGAGCACGCAAAGGTCGCGCTTTCGGGCACGCGGGATGAGGTCTTTGCCAACGCAGAGCGCTTGACCGCCGTAGGCCTTGACGTGCCGCAGATCACGCATTTGATGCTGCTCTTGAAGGAGCGCGGTCTTGCCGTGCCGGACGGCATTTATACCGTTGAGGCCGCCACCGCTGCGCTGCGTCGGTTATTTTCGTAAAGGATTGCTGCTTTCATGAAGAATATTGCATTTGGGCAGTACTATCCTGCCCGCTCACCCTTGCACGCCATGGATGCGCGTGTGAAGGTGATACTTTCTATCTTGTATATCGTGGCTGCGTTTCTTTGCAAGAACGTGCTGTCCTTCGGAGCCTTACTCCTCTCGGCGCTGTTTTTGCTGGTGCTCAGCCGCATTCCGCCGCGTATCGTGCTACGTGCGCTGCGTCCCTTGTTTTTTATCATGCTCTTTACCGCGGCACTCAACCTCTTTTTCGCCACGGGCAGCACGGTCCTCTTTTCCTTCTGGCGCATTACGGTTTACGTGGAGGGGCTTTACAGCGCGGTCTTTATGCTGGTGCGCATCATCGTGCTGATCTTCGGCACAAGCATTTTCCTCACCTATACCACCACACCGATCGCCCTCACCGATGCCATCGAAAGCCTGCTCTCGCCCTTACGTATTTTTAAAATACCCGTGCATGAGTTTGCTATGATGATGAGCATTGCACTTCGCTTTATTCCGACGTTGATGGAGGAGACCAACAAAATTATGAATGCGCAAAAGGCGCGCGGCGTTGATTTTTCAAGCGGCGGGCTCTTGAAGCGTGCCAAGGCGCTTGTGCCGATCCTCATTCCTCTGATCGTGTCCTCCTTCCGCCGTGCCGACGAGCTCGCCATGGCCATGGAGTGCCGTTGCTACCGCGGCGGCAAGGGAAGAACCAAAATGACGGTGCCGCACCTGCACTTAGGTGATTTTGTGGCGCTTGCTTTGATGGTTGCCTTTGGTGCGGGGCTTATTTACCTCAATCACCTCGGCTACGGCTATACCATGTGAGGTCGCCATGAAGATATTATTAAAAATTGCCTATCTCGGCACCGCATATTGCGGCTATCAGGTGCAGCCCAACGGCGTGACCGTGCAGGAAAAGCTGAACGAGGCCGCCAAGGCCGTGTTTGGCGTTGATTGCGATATCGTGGGGTGCAGCCGCACCGACAGCGGTGTGCACGCGCGCGGCTTTTGTGCGACGGTGACGAAAAAGGGGAGCGCTTCGCTTGAAACCTCCGTGCCTGCCGCGCGCATACCGCGTGCCCTCAACGTTCGCTTGCCCGAGGATATTTCCGTGCTTGAGGCGCGCGAGGTTGCCGATGATTTTCATCCGCGCTACGGCGTGGCCTCCAAGGAATACGAGTATTTGTTTTATAACGGTGCCGAGCGCGATCCCTTTCTCATTGACCGCGCGTGGCATATCCCGAGGCAGCTTGACGCTGCCGCCGTTGCCGCAATGAACGAGGCAGCAGCAGCATTTGTCGGTCGGCACGATTTTTCGGCTCTGCGCGACGGTGATCCCGACGAGAAGGATCCCGTGCGCCACGTGCTTGCGGCAAGCGTGACGCGGTCGGGAGATTTTATTTCCTTTCGCGTGCGTGCCGACGGGTTTCTTTATCATATGGTGCGCGTGATGGCAGGTACGCTTCTTGAGGTCGGGCGGGGCAAGATCCCCGCAAAGGAGATCTCTTGGCGTATGTCGGAGAAGAATCGCAAGCTCTTTGGGGCAACCGCCCCTGCTCACGGTCTGTATCTTGACCGTGTGTTTTATCCTGCAGAATGATCTGCTTTTATGCTTTACTGAAAGGAGGGGAATATCGTGAACGTTGAAGATCAAAACGTAATGGCGCTGGTGGCGGTGCCCGACGGTGACGCTTCTGCGGCAAAAAAGCCGCTTGGCTACTGGGCGCGTACGGGGCAGAAATACCGTGTCGCCTCAATGGCTCTTTGCTTAGTGCTTGCGGTGTTCCTTATAGTCTTTACTGCGTTTTGTTCACACGTTTTTGGGTACAGCAGCCTGTTTTATTTTACGCGTGATCTTGGCACCGTTGCCAGCCTTGCCGATCTTGGCGAGCAGACGCTGTACTATGATTACCGCGACGAGGACGCTGCGGTTTCCGTTTACCGCGGTGGCGTGGCTGTAGCACATACGGAGGGGCTTGATATCTATGACGGTCGCGGCGAGCGCTTGCTCACCCACCGCGCCGAGACATCGCTCAAAGCCCCGCGACTTGCAGTTTCCCGCAATTGCCTTGCGGTCTTTGATTTTGGCGGTACCGCATTTTCGGTTTGCAACTCCTACGACGTGCTGTTTGAGGGCAAAACCGAAAATCCCATCTATGCCGTGTTCGTCTCCGACGTGGGCTATGTCTGCGTCGTCACGGGCTCTGCTACCGCGCTGTCCGAGGTACTGCTCTATGACGCCAATTTTCAGCTTGTGTCACGCTTTTCCCGCGCTTCCGCTACGGTCAGCGCGACGGTTTCCAACAATGGGCGTACGGTAGCGTTGGTGGGGGCAACCGCATCGGGTACCGTGGTAGATGTTTATACCATCGGCAAAAAGGAGCCGCTGAGCGAGACCGTACTTTCGGGATTTCCGCTTGCTGCGGGATACACCTCAACCGATAAGCTGGCCGTTCTCACGGACGAGGCGGTTTTCACGCTTTCCGCAAAGGGGAAGCTGTATGATAGCGTCTCCCTCGAGGGGGCTTTGCCAACGGCATACAGTATTGACGAAAACGGCATTGCCGTGGCTCTTGAGACCGACCGCCTGCAAGGAACCGCCCGCGTCCTGGTGCTGGGCAAAAAGGGAAGTGTGGAAGCCGATTTTCTCACCGACTATCAGGTTCGCGCGATTTCCGTGTCTGATCGCACCGTGTGGCTCCTTGGGAGTGATCGCGCCGTGTGTACGGCACGCGACGGTGAAGAGGTGCTGGCAATGACCGATGCTGCTGCCGATGCTATGGGGATCGTGGCGCTGCATGACCGTGCCGCGCGCGTGCTTTATCCCGCCATGGCGCTGACCTTTGTGGCAGAGTGAGGTGTGATATGCGCAATATTCCCAATATTCTTACTATTATAAGAATTTTACTCGTGCCCCTGTTTGTGGTGCTCTTCTTTGCCGTTTCCCCCTTGGTGGCGTTGCCCGTGTCCTGGCTTGCTGCCATTACCGATGCCTTTGACGGGTATCTCGCGCGGCGAAACGGTTGGATCACGCGCCTCGGGAAGGTGCTTGACCCCATTGCCGATAAGCTCATGCAGGGTGCGCTGCTGTTTCCCATCGTGATATCGGGGCTGCTGCCCTGGCCGCTTGCGTTGCCCTTTGTGTTAAAGGAGCTGGCGCAGGGTGTCTTGGGGCTTTTGATGTTCCGCCGCCGCAGCGTGGTGGTGGTCAGCCGTTGGTACGGCAAGGTGGCGCTGACGCTTTTTCACCTTGCGGTCAACTTCACGGTGGTGCTTGCCGTCCTTCTCGATCCGCTTCCCGTGGCAGCCACGGTGTTTTTGGCGGTGCTGTGGGCGTGTGCACTGATGTTGATGACTTTTGCTTTTGTCAGCTATCTTGTTTCCTATACTCGCATGGCGGCAGAAATTAAGAAAGAATGGAGAAAAGAGCCCGAAGCGGGCAATTGATAGTACATGGTAATGTGTTCAAGATGCCACAAGCGTGTGGCAACGGTATTTGTTACTAAGGTAGAGAACGGCGAGCGCAAGACCGAGGGTCTTTGCATGAAATGCGCTGCCGAGCTCGGTATGCCCACCGATCAGATGATCGGCAACGTGATGGGCAAGCTTGGGCTCAGCCCCGAGCAGCTCGAGGGCATGGAGGAGGAGCTGACCGGCCTTTTGCAGGGCGGCTTGCCGAGCGATAACGACGATAACGAGGACGGCGGCGCCCCGGCCATTGATTTTCCCAAGATCTTCCGCGAAAGCGGCCTGTTCGGCACCCCTGCGGGCGGCGAGAAAAAGGCGGGAAAAGGGGAAAAGGATAAAGAAAAGGAAAAGGCTCCCAAGGAGAAAAAGCACAAATTCCTTGATACCTACTGTCGCAATCTGACGCGCCGCGCGGCTGACGGCAAGCTTGACCGTATTGTCGGGCGTGAGCGTGAGCTCGCGCGTGTCATTCAGATCCTTTGCCGCCGCCAAAAGAACAACCCTTGCCTCATTGGCGAGCCCGGCGTCGGTAAAACCGCCATTGCCGAGGCGCTCGCGCAGCGTATTGCCGAAAATAACGTGCCCTACAAGCTGCGCGGTAAGGAGGTCTATCTTGTCGATCTCACCGCCCTTGTTGCGGGTACGCAGTTCCGCGGTCAGTTCGAGTCCCGTATCCTGGGGCTGCTCAAGGAGGTGACCGATGCGGGGAACATCATTCTCGTGATCGACGAGGTGCACAACATCGTCGGCACAGGTGAATCGGAGGGCAGCGTCAACGCTGCCAACATCTTAAAGCCCGCGCTCTCTCGCGGTGAGGTGCAGATCATCGGTGCGACCACGTTAAACGAATACCGCAAGTATATCGAAAAGGATTCCGCGCTTGAGCGCCGCTTCCAGCCCGTCACGGTAAACGAGCCCTCGCTGGACGATACGGTGGAGATGCTGCGCGGCATCAAGCACTATTACGAGACCTTCCATTCGGTGCATATTCCCGATGAGGTTTTGCGCCGTGCCGTGGTGCTCTCCGAGCGTTATATCACCGACAGATATCTGCCCGATAAGGCCATTGATCTCCTTGACGAGGCCGCTGCAAACCTCTCGTTGAATTCTTCTGTTTTGAACGAAAGTTATGAGATAAAAGAACAAATGTTGGCGGAAAAGGAAAAACGAGAGCGAATTGAGGCCGAAGAGGTCACCGATGAGCAATCCGAAAAGCGTCATTTCGAGGAGCTTGCCAAGGTCAAGGCCAAGGAGCTGCAGCTCTCGGAGCGTCTGGCCGAGATCGAGCCCGAGATCGGGCGCGTGGTCATGGGCGAGGAGGAGCTGGCGCAGGTCATTGAGATCTGGACGGGCGTTCCTGCCGCCAATATCAGCGAAAATGAGTTCGCGCGAATTGACGGTCTTGAAGCGCGTCTCAAAAAGCGCATCATCGGTCAGGATGCTGCAGTAAGCGCCGTAGCGCGCGCCATCAAGCGCAATCGCGCGGGCGTATCTTATAAAAGGAAGCCTGTCTCCTTTATTTTCGCGGGCCCCACGGGCGTAGGTAAGACCGAGCTTGTCAAGACCCTTGCCGCCGATCTCTTTGACAGTCCCGAAACGCTCATTCGCCTTGATATGTCGGAGTTTATGGAAAAGCATTCTGTCTCCCGCATCATCGGTGCGCCTCCCGGATACGTCGGGTATGACGAGGCAGGGCAGCTCACGGAAAAGATCCGCCGCCGTCCCTATTCCGTGGTGCTCTTT
>JAFTKK010000018.1 GCA_017453325.1 Clostridia bacterium | reverse complement strand
TCTCACTGCGTCCGGTCAGAGCATTATACATGGTGGTCTTACCTGAGTTGGGATTGCCCGCCAAAGCAATTCTCATATTGGATTTCCTCCTTATTTTAATCCTTTCGGATATAAATTACTGTCTAAAGTTTTGGTTAGCAATTGCTAACCGCATGCCAAAAAAATAATCAGCTTGCTGTTCCCCGGCATACAATTTCATGGCTTATAAAATCATATAATAATAGCTTCAGCAAGCTGATTATCAATATTATATCTTCCGTCCTTGATTGCGACGACGAGGCCACCCTTGAGGTGGCGCACTACCGTGATTGCTTCACCGGTATAGCATCCAAGCGAGAACAAAAAAGCGTTGAGTTCCTCATCATCGGTTTCAATTCTGCTTATGATGTATTCTTTTCCGTCTTGCGCTTCACGAAGGTTCATCGTAAGCTCCTTTCTCCGATATCGGTTTTTATGGCAGTTAGCAGTTGCTAACCAGTGAATATTATACTCTGTTTTCCTATGTTTGTCAATGATCTTCCGCCTATTTTTCGCCGTTTTTTTCATTTTCGTATGCTTCCACAAATTGATTCGCACGTGCTCCGCGCGGAAAACAACATCGTGCACAAAATCATTAGTTTGCACTAACTTTTGGCAAAATCACTTGAAAATTCACGATAGCCATGATATAATTGTAATATTAAGAAAAGGATGGTTTCGCTATGGCACTACACGAATCGGGACAGATGTATTTGGAAGCGATATACGTATTATTACAGAAAAATGAGAAGATCCGTGCCATTGATATCGGTGCGTATCTTGGATATACAAAGCCTTCCGTCAGCCGCGGCGTGGGTATTTTAAAAAAAGGCGATTATATTTCGGTCGATTCTGAAGGCTACATTACATTGAATGCATCGGGCAAACAACTTGCAGAGCAATTATACGAGCGCCACACCGTATTAACTAAAATGCTAATGGCTCTTGGTGTGGATGAGGAAACGGCAACAGAGGATGCGTGCAGAATCGAACACGTGATCAGCGACAAATCCTTCACGGCGGTAAAAAAGCATTACTTGGATTATCAATCTTAACCAATTTATATAATTAGGGGCTGTCTCAAACGCGAACGCATTTGAGACAGCCCCTTCACCGTTGTAATGCCCGTTATTCTTAATGCTCCGTGTCCTTAAGGGCACGGAGCATTATCTCATCTTTTTTGTTATTACGTATCCGCATAGGTGCGGCAAAATTTTTTCCAAAGAGGGGCGGCGAGCAGACAAAAGATCACGCCTGCGGCGGCAACGAGGAACCACACAAAAATGGTGGTGCTCCAGCCAAAGCCCTCAAACAGCGCAGCAAAGCCGTAGGTGGCAAGACCCGAGCCGAGATACGCAGCGGCATCCAAAATCCCCGTAAAGGTGGCCACCTTACCGCTTTTCACAAAGCGCTTGGGCACAATGGCGAGCAGCATCAGGTTCACGCCCGTCATGCAGGCAATGATCACGGCCATCATCAGCATCGACAAAATGGCAAAACCGCCCGTTTGCGTGAAAACAAAGAGCAGGATGGCAGCCACGGCAGCGATGGCAAAAGCACTCAGCGAGCAGGTCAGCTCGTTGTGGAAAAGCCTGCGGTAAAGCCAATCAAATGCAGTAAAGCTCACCAAGCTGAAGATAGACAAAATCACCGTGGAGAAGATCGCATTTTCCTCGGGCATTCCAAAGGTCTGGCAAAGGAAGGAGGGCATCCACACGTCAACGCCGTCACGCAACGCACCGTGCATCACGATGCCGAGGAGCACCAAGGCGATCATCGGCCATGCAAAACGCGGCAAGGGCTCATGCTGCGGCTTTTGGGTCTCCTCCCCATCGGTCACCGCCACCGCGGGTACATTGATGGGGTTGACGAAAATTCTGCGCCCAACCACCACGAAGGTGACCAATACGGCAGCGCCGAAGCCCGCCAAAATCAGCATAATACCGCGCCAGTTGACAAAAAAGAGCATGGCGGGGCAAAAGAGCCGCAAAAAAACGGTGGAAAACGAGGAGCCCCACATGATGCGCATCATGCCGAAGCCGTATTCCTCGTCGTCAAGATACATGGTGAAGAGCTTGACCATCGGTGCCCAGAACATCGAATGTGCAAAGCCGTTGATGCACCACACCACGGCAAGCACGGGGATGCTGGTGGTAAAGAACACGGCCACGTTCGCAAGCACCGCCACAAAGAGGCCGCAAGAGATCATGCGCTGCGGCGCGATCTTATCACCGAGCCAACCGCTGACCAGCTGGCCGCCGCCGTAAAAGACGGTAAGTCCCGTCATGACAATGGCAAGTGCCGATTCGGCCCAGCCCATATCGCTGCAGACCTTGACAAGCATGACGCCAAGGTTTTTTCGCAAGAGATAACTGGTAAAATAAACGAGTGTGCAGAGCCACGCAATGGCACGCACGCCCTTTCGTTGCTTTGTTTTCATGTTCTCTCCTCACGCCCCCGGGGCGCGCTCCTCTTTTTTGAGCATAAAGTTAAATACGATTGCCGCCACGGGAAGCGAAAGCACCGCCGCGACCAGCTTGGAAACGATCATGGGGGCAAGCCAATCGGGAGCAAACACCAGCGTAAAGGCAAGATGCCCGCCGAAGGTAAAGGCGCCCGACACGGCAAAGGCCGCATTATACACGATACCGCGGCGATCCATATTCGTCATCATCACAAAGGTCGTGGTACTGGACGCAAGCGAGGCCAAAAAGCCCGTAGCCGCCACGTCGTTGACGCCGATGCGTCTCCCGAAAGCGCGAAGCGGCTTGCGAAAAACGCGCGACACAAACCACACAAGCGGAAACGCACCGCAGAGCACCGCGCCCGAGTTAAACACGATGGTGGCACCCTCGGCAAAGGTGCCGAGCGGCAACGGAAAGACAAGACCCGTCAGCTGCAAGAAGACACCGAGGGCAAGACCTGCGGTGATTACAATTTTAATGCCTGCGCCGAAGGCGCCAAAGACCTTCAGGCTCATATCGGGGAACTTTAACAGACAAATGCTGATCACCACGGTAAAAATGATCTGCGGAATGAGGTTTAAGAGCACCACCCCCGCCGAAATACCGCCGAGCACACCGCCGATGAAGCTGCCGATCGGCACCGTGACGATGCCGCAAAGAAAGCCGAGAAATACGTCCTTTACGTGTGCGCGATCGCAAAGCTCCATGCTGACGGGTACAGTATAAGCCACCGTCACGGCGAACATGGCCGAGGTGATCATGGCGTTAAAGAGCGCCACCTCGGCATCCCTGCCCACCTCCACCGCCAGATGTGCGCCGCCAAGGTCGTTCGGGAACAGGAGCGCGGTAAAGGAGGAGGGGTCAATGGGCAGATGATCGCCCACAAAGGTCAGCACGGGATCGAGCGCATAAGCGATCATGGGCGACATCACGATCATGCCGATCATGCAAAGCGCAAAGCTGCCAAGCATCATAAAGCCGCGCTCAAACTCGCGCCCAATGCCAAAGCGGTTGCCGATCATGCGGTCCAGCGCGCCGATGACGGCAAAAACCGCCATAATAACAGTCAGTATATTCATGGTATCAGTAAAGAGGCACGGCCTTGAAGCCCGATTTGGTGAGATAATAGATCTCGCCAAAGCCGCAGGAACGGATCAGCTCAAGCGTTTCGGGGAAGGCGTAGGTCAGCGTGCGCAGGTCGTGGCAATCCGAGGTCAGGATCAGGTGTGCGCCCGCGCGCTGCATCTCACGAAGGATAGGCGCCGTGGGATAGGGCACCGTGCGATAGCCGCGCGACATGGCCCCCGTGTTGACCTCGAAGACGGGGATCTTTTCTACCAGCGCGTGAATCGCCTCAAAGGCCGCATCAAGATACTCGCGACACTCATAATCAAAAAAGCGTTTTTTCTCACAAAGCTTGGTAATGGTATCAAAATGCGCTACTGCGTCTGCCTTGATGTGACGGGGCATATCGGCAAGCTCTTTGTAATACCGCTTGGCAAAGGCCATACCGTCACCGCCGAAATGGGTGTTGATCTGCAGCTCCATATTGGCTATATCACGGTCAAACGGGATAAAGGTGCCGTTCATGTAAAGATAGTGCATGGCGCCGAGCACGTAGTCAAAGGGAGAGGTATCGATGCCGCAATACATATCGTACTCAAAGCCGAGGAAAATGTCAATTTGGTCGCCGTAAACGCCTTTTAAGCGGTTGACCTCCTTGATATAGTTTTCGGTACCGTTGGGGGGCAAAGGATAATCGCTGTAGTAGGAAGCGGAATGTGCCGAAAAGCCGATGGCGTTCAGCCCCAGGCGGATCGCTTCCTTGACAAGATCCTCCGGCGCATCCTTACCGTCACAGTAATAGGTATGCGTATGTATGTTCTGCAAATACTTCATAAGACCCTCCGTGTAGCATACTGATGATTGCGATATTATTGTAGTCTTTATTTTAAAGTTTGTCAATAGATAAAATATATAATTTTATCCCCCATTCTCTTGTATTTGAAGCGCACTTGTGCTATACTGATAGCATCTTTGATTGCAGGAGGCCGCCATGGCATTTGCAGACTTTCACACACACACCACCTTTTCCGACGGAAAAAGCACAGTACGCGAGATGATCGACGCCGCGCGTGCGGACAACTTGCTGGCACTCGGCATTTCCGACCACAGCTTCACCCCTTTTGACGTACGCTATTGCCTGCGCCCCGACACACATATGGAAAAATATGAACAAACGGTGCGTGAGGAACAAAAAATAGCCCGTGAACGGTATGGATTTTCCGTGCTTTTGGGGCTTGAATGGGACTACGGCTCCGAGATCGACCGCGACCGCTACGACTATACCATCGGCTCGGTGCACTACATTCTGAAAAACGGCGATTTCTTCCCCGTTGACAGCGGCGCCGCCTGGCAGCAGCGCGGTATTGACAGTATGTTCGGCGGCAACAAGCTGGATTTTGCCAAGGCCTATTTCGAGCAGGTGGTCCTGCACGCCGAAAAAAACAAGCCCACCTTTATGGGGCATTTTGATCTCTTGACCAAGCACGGCCTCATTGATGAGACCGACCCTATGTATCTTGCCGTCGCACGCGAGGCGCTGCGAGAGGCCGTGAAACACGTACCCCTGTTTGAGATCAACATGGGGGCGATTATCCGCGGACTCAAGACCCTGCCCTACCCCACGCCCACCCTGCTGGGTGAGCTTTATCGCCTCGGCGGCAAAATCATCCTCTCGTCCGACGCGCATCATGCCGAAAAGCTTGCCTTCGAATTTGCCAAGACGCTGCACCTTGCGCAGTCTGCAGGCTTTACCAAGGTCTCGCGCCTGACGGAAAACGGCATTGTCGAGGATGACATTGCAGCGCTCTTACATAGCGCTCTGTGACACGAAAAGCAGATTGTTGAAAACGCGGGCGTGCCCAATTGGGCACGCCCGTGTTTTCAAAAAATATAAATTCTCATTTGCTGTAAAGCATATTTTCATCTATTGCGATCTCGCCGTTCGCATCCTCAAACGCCTTCACGCATTCCTGTGCAAGATATTCAAGCTGCGCATTCAAAGAACGCTTGTTTTGCTTTGCTACCTGTGTAATCTTGTAGAGAAGCTCGGGCTCAAATCGTATTCCGGTCTGTATTTTATTCGTAGCCATGATAACACCTCGATCATATATTGATAACATTATACAAACTTTTCTCTTGACTTTATACAAACAGAGTGTTATCATATTTATGTAAAAATATCTTTTTTGAGGAGGCTTTATGGAGAAAATAGGTGTCTGCAAAGAGCTTGACAGCCTCGGGCGATTGGTGATCCCAAAGGAAATGCGCGAAATGTTCCAACTGGAAAAAGATGTAGAGCTAATCGTTACCGCAGAAGGCGTACTTGTCAGAAATCCAAAATATAAGCTTGTGAAACGAGAAACAAAATAGCAAGACCGCGGCTTCGTAAAAAATGCAAACGCAACAAAAAGCCCGCGCCAACCTTGGTTGGCGCGGGTCTTTTTTAGTCCTTGATATCGACATTCACTTTTTTGCCACAGGTGCCTGCTGCCGCTTTCATCACGGAGCGAATGGCCTTGGCAATGCGGCCGTGACGGCCGATGACCATGCCCATATCGTCGGCATGTACGCTCAAAGTCAGCGTAACTTCGTTGTTCTCTTCCTGCTCGGTTACCACCACGTCATCGGGATGATCCACAATAGCGGCGGCAATATCGACAAGAATTTCTTTGAGGTTCATCATAGCGGGCTCCGTGTGATCAACCGATCACGCCGGCCTTGGTGAGCAGAACCTTTACGGTTTCGGTAGGCTGTGCGCCGTTGCCGAGCCACTTCTTAGCGGACTCTGCGTTAACTGCCAGCTCCTTGGATTTGGGGTTGTAGTGACCGATCTCCTCGATGAAACGGCCATCGCGGGGAGAGCGCTGATCTGCTACAACGATACGGTAAGAGGGGCTGTGCGTTTTGCCCGTACGGGTGAGTCTGATTTTAACCATGGTAAAAATCTCCTTTGTTTTTTGTATATAAATTTTTTATAAAAAATCCGTCAGAACGGAAGTTTCATCTTGCCAAGCATGCCGCGCTTGCCTCCGGGGGAGGTCAGCTGCTTCATCATCTTGCGTACGGCATCAAATTGCTTTAAGAGCTTGTTGACGTCCTCTACCGTCGTGCCGCTGCCCTTGGCAATGCGGATCTTGCGGGAGGCGTTGATGATCTCGGGCTTTTCGCGCTCCTTTTTCGTCATGGACTGAATGATCGCCTCGGTGCGCGCCAATTGCTTTTCGTCAATCTTAGCATCCTTGAGCGCTCCCGGCTTCATACCGGGCATCATGCCCATCAGGCTTTCGATATTGCCCATCTTGCGAATCTGCGCGAACTGCGCCAGATAATCGTCAAGCGTAAAAGTTGCGGCGCGAATCTTCTTTTCAAGCTCAGCCGCCTGCTTTTGGTCAAAGGCCTCCTCGGCCTTCTCAATGAGGGAAAGCACGTCACCCATACCGAGGATGCGGCTTGCCATGCGGTCGGGATAGAAGGGCTCGATGGCATCGAGCTTCTCGCCCACACCGATAAACTTGATGGGCTTGCCCGTCACGTGACGCACCGACAGCGCAGCACCGCCACGCGTATCACCGTCAAGCTTGGTGAGGATCACGCCCGTCACGTCAAGCTGCTCATTGAAATGCTCGGCAACCGTCACGGCGTCCTGACCGATCATGGCATCGATGGTGAGCAGGATCTCGGTGGGCTCCACGGCCTTTCTGATGTCCTGCAACTCGCCCATGAGCACCTCGTCAATGTGCAAACGGCCTGCCGTATCGATAAAGACCATGTCATAGCCCTGCTTTTCGGCAAGTTTCAAGGCCTCTTTGGCGATCTTCACGGGCTTTTCCTTGTCGCCCGGCGCATACACGGGAATATCCAGCTTTTCACCGAGGATCTCAAGCTGCTTGATGGCTGCGGGACGGTACACGTCACAAGCAACCAGCAGCGGCTTTTTGCCCTGCTTTTTATACATACCCGCCAGCTTGCCCGCGTGCGTGGTCTTACCTGCGCCCTGCAGACCCACCATCATCACGACTGTGGGGGGCTTGGGGGAAATGGTGAGCTTGGCCTGACTGGTGCCCATCAGCTTGATGAGCTCCTCATTGACGATCTTCACGATCTGCTGCGCGGGCAGGAGGGATTCCATCACCTCGGCGCCCACCGCACGCTCGGAGACCATTTTGATAAAGTCCTTTACGACCTTGAAATTGACGTCAGCCTCGAGCAGCGCCAGCTTGATCTCGCGCATACCCGCCTTGACGTCCGCCTCCGTGAGCTTACCCTTGTTGCGAAAAAATTTAAAGGCGTTATTCAGTTTTTCGGTTAAGCTTTGAAACATATGAGTGCCGCCTTTCCGTTTCCTTATTGTGAGTAGCCGTTTGCCGCAGCGATCAGCTGCTCGGCCGCCGCCAGCATTTCGGTCTTGCCGGGCAGGAGAGCCAACAGCTTGTCACCCGCCTCGCGCACGGCGTTTTCGCGCGCCACTAAGTGCAGCTTGCTTTCAAAAAAGAAGAGCTCGCGCTCAGCCTTTTTGATGCTGTCACGCACACCCTGGCGGGAGATGCCGACGTCCTCTGCAATCTCGCCGAGTGAGAGATCCTGATTGTAATAAAGGTCAAGCACGCGTTGCTGGCGTTCGCTCAGCAGCTCGGCATACACATCGATCAGCTCTGCCAATTGCAGATTTTTTTCAAACATCTCTTCACCTGTAAAGCAAAATACTTTACAGAGTATACCATAACCCCTCTTACTTGTCAAGTGCTTTTTCAAATTTTTTTGCGTTTATTTTATATTGTATAAGGATGGGGCTCGCGCGAATACAGCAGACCCACCGTTATCGGCTCTCGCGCACAAACCCGATCTGTGTCAGCATCCCCCTGATGCTGCGCGCCCCCGTCACGTGCATCAGATCCTCTGCCGTGATGCCATCAGCGCAGTCAGCGCACACGCAGCGCGCTTCAAAGGAAAAATAAACCTCGCCGCACGTCGGCTCCGCGCCGCAAAGATAACAATGCGCACTCACTTTTCCCTCTCCTTTCCGCCCCCTTGACAAAAACGGGGCAATCTTTTATAATATTTTATTGGTGTTTGCACCTATTTACAGTATATCAGGTTGTGCGGCATTTGTCGTCAACGGGAAAGGAGAGCTTTATGACGGTTGTGGGTCTTTCGGATATCACGCTTTCTTTTGGCGTGCGTAAAATTCTTGACCGCGTCAGCTTTTCCTTGGCCGAAAACGATAAGCTCGGCGTGATCGGTGTGAACGGCTGCGGCAAATCCACACTCTTCAAGATCATCACGGGTGAGCTGGAAGCCGACGAGGGCAACGTCTTTATCGGCGGCGGCAAATCCATCGGCATTTTAAAGCAGGATGACGCCTTTGAGATCGACGAAACGGCAGGCGACAACGCGCTCTCTCAAATGATCGCCGCCTTCCCCGAGCTGCTCCGCGCCGAGGAAAAGCTGGCCGAAATGGAGTTTGACCTGCGCGTGCGCGAGAGCGAGGCGGGCACCGCCGCCTACACGGCGCTGACCGACGCCTTCACCGAGGCCCACGCCAAATTTATCGCAGACGGCGGCCTCGAATTTCGCGGCCGCGCCGCCTCGGTTCTCACGCGCATGGGCTTTGACGAGGATGCCATGCGCCGCCCCCTTTCCACGCTCTCGGGCGGCCAGCGCACACGCTTGGCGCTCGCCCGTCAGCTCGCACGAGAGCCCGATATTCTCCTGCTCGACGAGCCCACCAACCACCTTGATATCGACACGCTTTATTGGCTCGAGAGCTTTCTCTCCCAATACAAAAAATGCGTACTGGTCATCTCGCACGACCGTTATTTTCTTGACCGCGTGACAAACAAAACGCTGGTGCTCGAATATGCCCGCGCCACGCTCTACAACGGCGGCTACACCGCCTCGGCCGAGCAGCGCCGCATTGACCGCGAAATTGCGGAAAAGCATTACAAAAATCAGCAAAAGGAGATCGCACGGCAGGAGGCCTATATCGCGCAGCAGCGCGCTTGGAATCGCGAGCGTAACATTATTGCCGCCGAATCGCGCCTGAAGATGCTGGCGAAGATGGAAAAGCTTGAAAAGCCGAAGGAAGCGCCCAAGGCCATTCGCATGACCTTCCGCGAAGCGCGGGAAAGCGGCAACGAGGTACTGTCTGTCCGCGGCCTTTCCATGGCGTTTGGCGAGAAAAAGCTCTTTTCTGACATTGGCTTTTTGCTGCTGAAAAATGAACGCATGTTCATTACAGGCCCCAACGGGTGCGGAAAATCAACGCTTTTGAAGATCATTCTCGGCAAGCAGCAGCCAACCGCAGGACGCGTGGAGGCGGGCTATAACGTGGAGGTTGGCTATTACGACCAGGAAAACCAAAACCTCACCCCCGAAAACACCGTGCTTGACGAGCTCTGGAACGCTTACCCCAATCTCACCGAAACCGAAATTCGCAACACGCTCGCGCTCTTCCGCTTTGTGGGAGAGGACGTTTTTCGCACCGTTGGCGTGCTTTCGGGCGGTGAGCGCGCGCGCCTCACGCTTGCCAAGCTCATTCTCTCACACATGAACCTGCTGGTGCTTGACGAGCCCACCAACCACCTTGACATCGACTCGCGCGAAGCGCTGGAAACGGCACTTAACGCCTTTGACGGCACCATTCTTGCCGTTTCGCACGACCGCTATTTCATGGATAAGCTGGCCACGCGCGTAGTGGCTCTGAAGCCCGAAACGGGCGACGGCGACCTGCTTGACTACAAGATCACGCGTCACGGTCACGGATATAGCGAATTTTTGGAATTCAAAGCCGCAAGGGCGGCGCGGGCTACCTGCATCGGTGACACCGCAGCACCGCCCGCCATGAGTGCGGGCAAGGCGGATTACCTCGCGCGCAAGCAAAGCGCTGCCGAGGAGCGACGCGCCAAAGCAAAGCTCGATCGCCTCAAAAAGGAGGCAGACGCGCTTGAAAAAGAGCTTGCCGCCATTGACGAGGAGCTGTTCGGCGATGCCGCCAGCGACTACACACGTGCCGCCGCACTCGACGCCCGTAAGACCGAGGCCGAGGAAAGGCTGCTCGAAATTTACGAGGAGATCGGAGTTTAACTCCGTAAATAACAAAAGGAACCGCCGTGCACGGCGGTTCCTTTTGTTATTTCGCTTCATCCTTGGTAAAATCGTACTGGTGTACACTCTTGTAATACTGCGAGGGGGTCATGCCCGTCACTTTTTTAAAGGTGTAATAAAAATAAGAAGGACTGCTAAAGCCAAGGAGATCGGAAATGCGCGCAAACAGCTCGCGCGAGGTGCTTTGCTCGCGGATAATGCGCTTGGCGGCGGTGATCTTCAGCTCGGTAAAATACGCGTTGATGGGCTTGCCCGTTTCGGCCAAGAATTTGGTGCAGAGGTGGGTTTTTCCATAGGAAAACTGCTTGCAAAAATCGGCAATGGTGAGATTTTTGGTGATATTTTCCTGCATATAAGCGACCATATCACGCACAAGCGGATCGGCATAGGTATCGGACAGGATACTGTGCGTGGGCTTGAGGCGCGGTGCTGCGTGATCGCGCCCGAGAAGCAGCAGCAGCTCCTCCAAATGGTTTTTGGCAAGCTGCGCGGCACCAAGCGGCGGCTGCGCGCGCAAGCGCATCCCCTGCGCTGCAGGGTCGCTCTTGGAAAGGTCAAACAAATGCCCCGCCTCGGTGAGAAACTTCTTCATCACGCCGCGCTCCTCGGCGCTGAGGTGCAGCTTGCGATTTTTGAGGAAGGGGATGTCCTTGGGACGGGCATAAAACGAGACCACGCATACGTTCGGAACGCTTTCCCCATCCGTGATGATCTGATGCTCCACCATGGGCGGGTGAAAGAGGATATCGCCCTGCGTCAGCACGATCCTCTCCTTATCGGAAATGCTGATCGCCGAGCCCTTATCCACGTAATGCAGCTCCCAGAAATCGTGTGTCTCGGGTGGATAGTAAAAATGCTTTGACAGCTCAAAATAATGCACCGTAACCAGTTTCTCCACCACAAAAACCGACGGTAGCTTAAACGGCATGTATTTCATGCCCTCAGTATAGCACACGCTTTTGGCAAATGCAATCCATGCACACAAAAAAATGAACGATTTTAAAGTTTTTACGATGTTTTTCATCTTGATACTTTCCGCCATGGCGGGTAGAATGAAAATGTAGCCCGATGTATGCCTTTAGGCATCGGGCACCGCCAATTTTTAAAAAATAGGAGAAACTGTCATGGAAAAATGCAAGCAGATTGCCACGCAGATCCGCGTGGACAGCGTAAAAATGACGAACGCCGCACACAGCGGCCACGTAGGCAGCATGCTCTCGATGGCTGAGATCATTGCCGTGCTCTACGAAAAGATCTTGAACGTTGACCCCAAAAACCCCAAGGCTCCCGATCGCGACCGCTTTATCCTCAGCAAGGGTCACGCCGCAGCAGGCGTTTACTCGGCGCTCGCACAAAAGGGCTTTATCCCCGAGGAGTGGCTCTCCCGCTATTACTGCGACGACGGTAAGCTGATGGGTCACATCAGCCACAAGGTGCCCGGCGTAGAGTTCTCTACCGGCTCCCTTGGCCACGGCCTGCCCGTAGCCGTCGGCATGGCAATTGCCGCACGCTACGCCAAGTCCGACCGCCGCGTCTTCTGCCTCACCAGCGACGGTGACATGAACGAGGGCTCCACCTGGGAGGCCATCATGTTCGCCGCACAAGAGCATCTTGACAATCTCATCCTCATTCTCGACTACAACAAGATCCAGGCTCTCGGCTTTGCCAAGGACATTGAGGATCTTTCGCCCCTCGCTGACCGCATGGAAAACTTCGGTTGGGCCGTGCGTGAGGTGGACGGCCACAGCGTAGAGGATCTCTATGAGACCCTTTCCGCCGTACCCTTTGAAAAGGGCAAGCCCTCCTTCGTGATCGCACACACCGTAAAGGCCAAGGGCATCGACTATCTGGAAAACACCGTAGAATCGCACTACCGCTTCGTCCCCGATGAGAAGATCGACGGAGTAATCGCAAAACTGAGAGGTGAAGTAAAATGAGAGCAGTATTTAACAAAACCTTACTTGAAATTGCAAAAAAGGATCCCCGCATTCATATGGTACTGGCCGATATCGGCTTTGGCGAGATCGAGCCCTTCCGTGATACCTTCCCCGAAAGATACTACAACGTGGGCGTTGCCGAGCAGAACATGACCGGCGTTGCCTGCGGTATTGCCATGGAGGGCAACATTGCCGTTACTTACAGTATCGCCAACTTCCCCACCCTGCGTTGCCTTGAGCAGATCAGAAACGACGTTTGCTATCATGACGCCAACGTCAAGATCGTCATCATCGGCGGCGGCGTTTCCTACGGCGCTCTCGGTATGTCCCACCACTCCACCGAGGACCTTGCCATCATGCGCGCCCTGCCCAACATCGTGATCGAGGTTCCCTGCGACAACTATGAGGCAGTTGCTGCCACCCACGCCATGATCGAACACAACGGCCCCTTCTACTACCGTTGCGGCTACAAGGGCGAAAAGGATATTCACAGCGGCCCCATCGACTTTAAGATCGGCAAGGCCAACACCGTACGCGAGGGCAACGACGTGACCCTCATGTTCTGCGGTCCCATCGGCAGCGAGGTCGTCAAGGCCGCCGATATGCTGAAGGAAGAGGGCATCAACTGCCGCATCGTCAGCATGCACACCATCAAGCCCATTGACAAAGACGCCATTGCAGACGCCTGCAAGAACACCGGCGGTATCGTTACCATCGAGGAGCACAACATCATCGGCGGTCTGGGCGCAGCCGTAGCCGAGGTCATTGCTGACGAGGCACTTTGCCCCAAGGCATTCAAGCGTCTTGCTTTCCCCGACGTGAACGTTGCCAAGATCGGCGGTCAGGCTTGGATCCGCGATCAGTACGGCCTGCAGGCAAACGGCATTGCCGAGAGCGTGCGCGCTGCTCTGAAGAAATGAGGAAACGGCCATGATGCTGCAAAATAAAAACGTCATCATCACGGGCGCCGCAGGCGGCATCGGTCTTGCCGCTGCACGCCGCTTCGCGAAGGAGGGCGCATTCGTTATCGGCCTTGACGTCAACGCCACGGCCTGCGAAAACGCCAAAAACGAGCTGGAGGGTGCCGGCTTCCGCTGCCTGTACGTACCCTGCGACATCTCCTCTGTGGAATCCGTTGACGCAGCCTTTGCCGAGATCGGCAAGGCGGTTGACCGCGTGGACGCCATCTACAATAACGCCTCTGTTTTCCTTGACGGCCGCGACGGCCCTCTCGGTGACATTGATCCCGCGATCTGGAGCAAGATCATTGCCATCAACCTCACGGGCACCTATCTTTGCACCCGTGCGGCGCTGCCCCTTATGAAGAAAAACGGCGGCTCTATCGTCAACACCTCCTCCTCGGCAGGTGTAACGGGCATTCCCGAGTGTGCGGCCTACACCGCCACCAAGGGTGCTATGATCTCTTTGACGCGTTCTCTTGCCGTTGATTACGGCAAATATAACATCCGCACCAACTGCATTGCCCCCGCCGCGATCTTAACCGACATGGTAAAGGCAAGCAACCTCAACAACCCCGCCTTCAATAACGAAAAATTCCTTGAGATGGTCACCCCCATTCGCCGTTGGGGCACGCCCGAGGACATTGCCGCCATTGCCTGCTGGCTCTGCTCCGACGATGCTTCCTACTTAAACGGTGCTATCATCCGTGCCGACGGTGGCATTACCACCAACGGCGACGTAAATCGCTAAGCCATGAAATGGTGTGTGATTGGCGCGGGCGGGATCGCTGACAGACGCACGATCCCCGCCCTTCTGACCGACAAGAATAACGAGCTGGTCGCGGTGATGGATAAATCCCCCGTGGCGGCCAAGGCAACGGGCGAAAAATACGGCGTGCCCTATTTCACCGATGAAAAGGAGCTGCTCGCCACCACCGATGCCGATGCCGTGTATATCAGCACCCCCGTCTTTTGCCACAAGAGCCAGGCTATGCTCGCGCTTTCCTATGGCAAGCATGTCTTTTTAGAGAAGCCCGTGTGTCTGACGGGCCAAGAAAGCCGCTCCCTGCTTGACGCTTTCCGCGCAGCAGGCAAGCAGCTTTCCATCGGCTACATGATGAAATATCACAGTCTGCACGAAAAGGCCAAGGCGCTGATCGCCAAGGACGGTATCGGAAACGTGAACAGCGTGCGCGCACAGTTCACCTGCTGGTATCCCGACATTGCAGGCGCATGGAGACAGCAAAAGGCGCTTGGCGGCGGCGGTGCCATCATGGATCTCGGTGTGCATTGCCTTGAGCTGATCGAGGACATTCTCGGCGAGCCGATCGTGGAGGCTAAGGGCTTTTTCGGCACCCGTACCTTCTCTTATGAGGTGGAGGACGGTGCAGTGATCATTCTGCGCACCCAAAGCGGCGTGCTCGGTCACGTGGATTGCAACTTCAACATCCCCGATAAGGCCAGCGAGAGCAAGCTGGAGCTTTACGGAGACAAGGGCTACATCATCTGCCGCGGCACCCTCGCGCAGGAGGACGGCGGCTCGCTCTCCCACCTCTATTGTCCGCAGGGCGACTACGAGGCGGCGCAGCACCGCACGACCGATGAGCCCGTTCTCTACACCGGCGATCCCGAAAACAACATGTATCGCCGTCAGCTCGCTGCCTTTGCCATGCAGGTGGCAAGCGGCAAGCCCGACTATACGCTTGCCGAGCGCGCCGTGCGCGTGCAGGAGCTGGTTGACGAGATCTACGGCAACTAATGACAACCCCAAAAGCGAGGCGTACCCGCCCCGCTTTTGGGGTTTTGCTTACTCTATGATAAAATTTTTGAAAATGCGAATACACTATTGACCTTGTCCGCTTTAACGGCTATACTGTTTATATACCAAACGCCTCACACACCTGCTACGGTAAAGGAGTAACGAATGAAGTTTTTAACCTTGGAGCAGCAACGTGCTCGAATTGAAAATATCAACAAATCGGTGATCGGCAACAAAAGATATCTGCGCCGCAAGCGCATTCACGATTACTTGCCGGGGCAAGCGGTCTACAATCTCGGCGACTACCCCGCACCGTTTTCCATTACCCCCACCGATTATGACCGTGAAATGCTGCACGATATGGCGGCAAACGGCGTAGAGCTGATTCAAATTCACGAGGAATGGAATGACCCCATTCGCCACCTTGGTGCAGATAAATTCACCTGCCACGATCCCAAGGGCCTTGAGCAGTTTATCGATCTTGCGCACTCCTTTGGCATGAAAATCATTCCTTACATTTCCTCCGGATATTTTCACGAATTTGACCCCGATTTTGACGAGAGATTTGCGGTGAGCGAAAAGCGTTGTGTCAACGGTATGCATTTCAAGTACCGCACCTGCTCTATGGGGAGCGCCGAGTGGAGAAAGTATCTGCTTCCCCGCACCTTTGCCGTGCTTGACCGCTACAATTTTGACGGCATCTTTAATGATATGGGCTACGATAGCCAATACCGTGTAAACGGCGGTCTTTCGCGCGAAGGTATGGAGGGTTATGACCCCGAATGCGAGGATTTACTCGCTACCATCTACTACGAGGTAAAACGACGCGGTGGCATCTACAAGCTGCATCGCAGTCGCAACAACCCCATTCCCTGTATTGATCAAGTATACGACTACCTCTGGATCGGTGAAAACATCCGCGAAATGAGCGTTGGCATCGGCAAAAGCTTTGCCGACTACGTCATCCCCTGCCCCGATAAGGAAAAACTAAAAACACAGGACCCCGAGCTTTATTACGCTGCCGTCATTCCCTTTTTGCAGTTTCCGCTGCTGACATCGAGAGGTCGTCCGCTGATGGGCAAGCGCATTGAAGAGGATATCCCCTACTACGGTAATGAAAACGGCATGGGCCCCGAATACGCCTTTAACAAAAAGATCGGTGAATATATGAAGGCGCACCCAGACGGCCCCTACACCTACTCCCTCTGGTCTTCAATCCCCGATGACGTGGAGGATTATCCGCGCTGGTGCAAATATCTCGCACTTTACCGCCCGATGGTAAGCGAAAACACCCTCGCCTTTATTGAGCTGCGCGAGTGCGCCGACATCCTCTCCCCGCTGCCTGAGAAGGTGTATGCCTCTATGTTTGTCAACGAATCGCGTTACCTTGTGGTATCTAACTTCACAGGTGCCGATTACACCTTAAAGCTTTCTACCCCATGGATCAATCGTCAAAGTGATGAAAGTGCCAACGCCTTTACCATACCGCACGGTAAGATTTTATTCTTGAAGCAATGAGAATAACCCCCACAACGTGGCGAAATTCGCCACCGTTGTGGGGGTTTTTGACAAATCGTATTATTTTGCCTCAAGGCATTCATACAGGAGATCGCGCACACGTGGGTGAAGCACGTGATAGCCATACACAAAGCTGCGCACGTTAAGACCCATCATCAACGACACGCGATTGGTGGGGTCCATGAGGCAGAAGGAGCAGGCGGCACCGTCCCAGCCGAACTCGCCCTGCGGCGATTTGGCGGCAGATACCACGGGCGAGAGATGCACTCTGCCGCAAAGCCCCCAGCTATACCCGAAAAAGCGCGTGGACCAGGAGGAGATCATACCAAGGCGTCCGCCCGGGGTCAGAATGTCGGTCTCGCTGATCAGCTTGACGGTTTCGGGCTTCAAGATCGAATAGCCCTCGGGGCTTTTGCCGTTTGCAACGGTGGCAAGAAACTTGCTGTATGCCGTCACGGTGGAAAAAAGCCCTGCGCCGCCGCTTTCGTAGCGCGGGGAGAGAAAGTAGGGATTGTCGGAGCTCATCGGAACCAGCTTTCTCGCAGCGGCATCATAATTGTACATCTGCGGAAAGCGCGCTTTTTGCGCTTCACTCGGCACGAAACCGATATCGGTAAGCCCCAACGGGGTGAAGATGATGCGGTCAAGATACTCACCGAAGGGCATACCTGCCACCACCTCCACAACCGCTGCCAACACGTCGTGACAAAGGCTGTATTTGAACCACGTACCCGGCTCAAAGTGGAGTGGCTTTTCGGCCATAGCAGCCACGATCTCACGGGTGCCGCCCCCTGCCTCAATGGCCGCGCGCACGGCGGGCGCCTTCAGGTCATAATCAAGGCCGCCCATCATGCCAAACAGATGCGCCACCGTCAGTATCTCCTTTGCATCGGTGATCTCACCTGTTTTCTCGTTTTTCACCTTGAGGTGTGCGTATTCGGGCAAATACCGCGAAACGGGATCGGAAATCGAAAGCTTTCCCTCCTCCACCAGGCGCATGGCGGCGATGCAGGTCATCACCTTGGTGCAGGAAAAGAGCCAACGGATATCCTGCTTGGTGGCAGGGCGCGTCCTGTCGATATCGGTATATCCCGCCACCTCGTGATAGACGGTTTCACCGTCCTTGGTTACCGCGATCTCGGCGTCCGGTACGCCGCGCGCGGTCATCTCATGTAAAAATTTGTCTAAAGCAGTAAAATTCATATGTGCACCTCTTTATTGTGTTATTATTGCTCAAACATAGTTCGAACCAGCTCGTAGGCAAACAAGCGGTTCATCTCACGCGTGGGGTGATTGATCTTATTGGAAAGCAGCTCGGTGGTATCCACCCCCTGTGCCGCCAGGTTTTTCCAGATGGCATAGCAGTCACAAACCGGCACGCCCATCTCCGCACATAGCGCGCGGGCGGCGTTGATATACGCATCAAAATAACCCCCGTTTTGCTTATCGGCGGTGTCGGCGGCGATCGCCTTGATATCGGGGTCAACCACGTGCGGACTCATACCCATATTCATCATATTGGGTGTCATAAAGATCAGCTCGCTGCCCGTCTCGCGTACCCTTTCAAAAATACCGCGCAAAGCATTGGTATAGCGCAAGCGCCCCACCTCGCTTCTCCCGCAATCGTTTAAGCCGTAGCAAACCACGGTGAGGTCGGGTGCGTGACGCAGCACGTCACGCGACAGCCTTTCAAGCCCTGCGGGGGCGTTGTCACCGCTGATGCCGGCATTGATGATATTGACGGGCACCGTGGGAAAGAGCGTACAAAGGATATCAAACACCCCCATCCCGTAGGAGTAACGCTTATCAAACACGGTTTCGATGCTTCCATCCTGCTTTTTATAGAGCTCAAAGCAGCCCTGTGTTACGCTATCGCCGAGAAATGCGATGGTCACACCCTCGTGCGCTGCGTTTTCAACCGCCTTTACGGCCATTTTTTCAACAATTTTCACGCTTCAGCCTCCTTGATATAAAAAACATTTTCCCCAACCCTGCAGGGGATGCCGCGAAATACCGCGCTGACACCGTGAGGTACTGCAACGGTGTAAACAAACTCACCGTTTCGATACTGCCAGGAGGCCTCTATTCTGCCCTTTACGGTATCAATGTAACCACTCACATGAGAAAGCTCCGCCACAAACACGGGGGCGAGGGTAAGCTGCCGATAGCCGGGGGCCTGTTCGCACGGCGAAACACCGAGCAGATCGGAGAAAAACCACCCCAACACGTTAGAAAACATATGGTGATTATGTGAGCCGCTTGAAACACCGTCCCAGCACTCCCACAGCGTAGTAGCACCGTTTTCAAACCAGGTCTTGTACCCGGGCTCACTTGATACGATCATGCGGTAAGCAAGCTCACCGCGGCCAATCACGGCCAAGGCCTTATAAATATACTGCACACCCACCATGCCGCAGGTCATTTTGACGCCATCGCGCAGCACCACCTCAGCAAGCTGTGCGGCAAGAGGCTCTTTTTTATCATAGATACCCTCAACAAGCATCATCGCCACAGCCGTTTGCTCGGAGACTGTGCAGCGCCCTTCGCAATCGGTATACCGAGCCAGGAAACGCGCACGTGCTTCGTGCAAGCGTTTCTTTATATCCTCCCTCGGCTGCTGCGCGAGGTCGAGCGCAAGTGCGGTAATGCGCAAAGCCTTATAAAGGTAAAAATCCCACACCATCTGCTTGGGTATGCGTTTGCTGTTGCCGCTGCCAAGCCAATCACCGAGGATAAATTCCCGTCCCGTTTCGCTGCTTTCTGTCAAAAAATCAGCATAGCGTACAAAATACGGTATTGCATCAATCAGCATGTGGGGATCACCCGTATGCAGATACACACGGTACGGCAGTTCATAGAGCATCGCGCCGCACACGGGGCCGCAATCGCGCCCCCAGGCCCAATCGGTTGAGGGATGTGTACCGTGCACCAACCCATTTTCATGCATACCCGCCTTGATATCCTCAAACCATTTTCGGTAAAGCGGCAGAATGTCAAAATGATATAGAGTTTGATCCACACTGGCCTGCGCATCATTCAGCCACGCAAGCTTTTCCCTCGTCGGGCAGTCGGTCAGACACCAAAACATATTGGAATAGGTTGAACGAATACCCGCAGCAAATATGGCGTTCAGCAACGCGTTGCCCGAAGAAAAATCCGAGCGACGCGCCACATCATTGTGCGTAAACACGGCATGGATCTCGCGCAAAGGTGCATCAAGACCGCTGATCAGCAAATAGCGGAACCCGTGGTAAGAAAAGAGGGGCTTGAAATGATCCTCGCCGCCAGATGCGATCAAACGGTTGATCTGAAAGGGCGATTCGGCATAAAAATACCTGCTATCCATACCGTTATGTGCGGGATTACCCACTGCATCTATCTCCTCGGCATAAGAAAAGGTGATCTCGGTGCCGCGAGGCGCCGAAAGCACCGCATCGACATAGCCTGACAGGTTCACACCGAAATCGTAAAGATATCCGTTTTCGACACGGCAACACGATACGGGTGCGATGCGTTCACACTCCCGCACGGGCTGACAGGGTGTTTTTTCGAGCCTGCCGCCAAAGGGCCGCTCACGCAGAACCGCGGGGCGCCACAAGCTATCATCATAATCCGTCAGCAGCCACCGGGTATCATACTTGCGCATATCCACCCACTCACCGCTGCGCAAATGGTGGTAAACGATATGCGAAGCCTCCTTGCTCGCACGCCACGTGCCGTCACTCACCGCTACAGGCTTGCTGTTCACGCAAAGTGACAGCATAAACTGCGGTGCATCGCGCCACGGCGCGGTATCGTAATCCCATGCGGTTTTGAAGGATTCATTCAAAAAACCGTTGCCTGCAATGACACCGATCACATTTTTCCCCTTGCGCAAAAGAGATGTAACATCATATGTGTGATACCACAGTATTTTTTGCGGATCGGAAACGGGCGAAATGAAAATATCCTCTGTGATATCCGAGCCGTTCAAATACACCTTGACAAAGCCCGGAGTCTGCACGGAAAGCGCAGCAAAGGAGACCTTCTCACCGATCTCGAACTCTTTTCTGAAAAAAGGGGCGGGATCGTGATAGGAAAAGGGCGACGGCGCTTGCTCGGCCTTGATATATTTTGCATTTTCAAAGGGCCTCGACTTCTCCCCCCACATCATACTGCCTTTATTATACGCGCAGCCCGCACACGTGTCAAGATATCTCTACAAAAGTCCTCCCCTTTTTCTTGCTTTTGGAGATAAATAAGCCACCAAAAAGCAGGGAAAACCCACACCGTGTGTGGGTTTTCCCTGCTTTTTACAGAGCTTTACTGCGCCTCTTTATTGCATTTTGGGGCGAAGCGTTACCGCAACGATCCACTCGGCACGCTCGTACAGTGCCTCCAATGCGGCACGCTCGCTATCCTCAGCACGGGAAAAGTGGCGCATGCGCTCCTCATCTTCCTCGGTAAGGTTCTTTTTTCGCTCAAGCCCTTCTACAAGGTAGGAGGCATTTTCTCCCTCACAGCACAGGATCAAGGTGTCACCCGTGTCAAGAAACGTGAGCTCCGAGGTGTCCTTCAGCGTGATGTATAGGTTCGCTTGCGCCAAGACAAGGATCTCCTGCGGTACAGTTAACCTGATCTCCTCGCGAAGTGCGGTTTCGGGCACAAGCTCCTCGGATGAAATTCCGTTTCGCCAATCGGGCATTACGGTCTCGGCGGAAGAAAGGCACCATTCAAAAGCATACGCAGCATAACCCATACGCGAAAGATCGCCGTGAGCGCGCGCCATCACCTCGCCAAACTCCCGCTCGGAAAACAGCCTTTTTTTGCCATCATTCAAAACAGGTGCACAATTGAGAAACTCCTGATGGTGCCACCCCGTAAAAAGATACCCGTTTGCCCTGATATCCGCAATAATGGCTTGCACGGCGGCCTCGCTGCAGGGTGCCTCCTCAATGTCGGGATCGTCATACCCGGTCCAACCTACCACTCTGTATTTCATTCTTTTCCTCCCCTTGATAAACAGGCTGTGAGAGCAACACTCTCACAGCCTGCCAGCATAAGCCTATGTTTTTCAGAAAATGCTCTTGGTAGCAATGACCTCAGTGCCGTAAATATCCGAAAGGATCACGGTGCCTGCCTCAATGGGAGCCTCGACCTTGGTGGCGCGGATCTTAGCCATCACGTCAAAAATGTTCTCCTTCGGGATGGGAGCAGCAGTTTTCACACTCACCATGGTATCCTCACGGTTGGAAACACGCACGATAGAGGTAACGGTACGGGTGGGGTGGGTGCACTCGTCAATGGCATACTGCTTGCCCTTGGGGCAAGCGTTACCGGTAACGGTGAGATTGTCCTTTTCTCCCTCCACGTGCATGGCGCAGCCACGGGGGCAAATGATACAAATCAGATCTCTTTTCATCACAGCACCTCCAACGAAACGGTGATAGGCTCCGAGGCCAAGGCCAGCTTCTCGCTCTTCACCACGATTTTTTCCATTTCACCGGGTGCGGCCTTCAGGCGCACGGCGGTAGCAAGCACCTCATCACCCGACTTCACGGTAAAGCGTACCTTACCGAAGGGCTGGGTCACGCGCATAAACAGCGCCACGTCGTTACCCTTGTCGGTATGCACGCGCTGCGGCAGCACGTAACGGACACCGTTGCCGGGCTTAGTGGCAACGGTCTCGCCCGTAACGGCACCGTTTTTCACGAAGTTGGCAGCGCCGATACCTGCGATCTCTGCCTCGTCGGACACGTAGTCCACAAGGTCATGCACCTGCAGCACGTTACCGCAAGCAAAAATGCCGGGGGTTGCGGTCTCGCGGTTCTCGTCAACCAGCGCGCCCGACGTGATGGGGTCGATCGGGATGCCTGCCGAACGGGTCAGCTCGTTTTCGGGAATGAGGCCACAAGAAAGCAGGAGTGTGTCACAGGGAATATAGCGCTTGGTCTCTTCCTTGACGCGGCGGTTCTCGTCAACCTCTGCAATCGTCACACCCTCCACGCGCTTTTGGCCGTGGATCTCGGCCACGGTGGTGGAAAGGTAAAGCGGAATGCCGTAGTCCTCAAGACACTGCACAATGTTACGGGTAAGACCGCCCGAATAGGGCATGATCTCGCAAACGGCTTCTACCTTAGCGCCCTCAAAGGACATACGGCGCGCCATGATGAGACCAATATCGCCCGAGCCGAGGATCACGACCTTTTTACCGACCATGTAGCCCTCGCAGTTGATCAGCTTCTGTGCCGTGCCTGCGCTGTATACGCCTGCGGGGCGGGTGCCGCTGATGTTCAGCGCACCGCGGCTGCGCTCACGGCAGCCCATGGCAAGCACCACGGCGCCTGCCTGAATTTTCATAATACCCTGACGGTTACGTGCGGTTACCACGCGATCCGTGGAAACTGCGGTAACCATGGTTTCGCAATAGATCTTAATGCCGCGTTTTTCTACCTCTTTGCGGTAAACGTCCGCATACTCGGGACCCGTCAATTCACGGCCGAGCTTATGTAAGCCAAAGCCGTTATGGATGCACTGACGGAGAATGCCGCCAACGCTATCCTCACGGTCAAGGATCACCACGTCCGTCACACCGCTGTCATATGCGGCCACTGCCGCAGCCATACCGGCGGGGCCGCCGCCAACGATTACAATATCATGTGCTGTCATCATAGCGCGCCTCCTTTACAGCTTACCTGTGAGTTGTGCGGAGCCCTCACCGTTCTTGGTGATGGTCTCCATGGGTTGACCGTTCTCCTCGGAGAGGAGCTTCATCACGTAGGGCATGCAGAAGCCGCCCTGGCATCTGCCCATACCCGAACGAGTGCGGCGCTTGACGCCGTCAATATCGTGTGCGGGGGGATTGCGGCGAATGGCATCGCGGATCTCGCCCTCGGAAACCGTCTCACAACGGCAAACGATCTTGCCGTAAGCGGGGTGCTCCTTGATGTAAGCATCCTTTTCCTCGTCGCTCATCTCACGGAAGGCGTGAGGATTCTCGCGCGTGGGGCACCAATTTGCCTTTTGCACGAGTGCAAGACCCATGGCCTGCAGCTGCTCAATGGCGTAATCGGCAATGGCTACGCAGGAGGTAAGACCGGGAGAGTCGATAGCAGCCACGTGCACCATGTTCTCTACGCTCTTGGCGGGGCAAATGATGAAATCGCCGCCCTTTTCGGAGGAGCGCACACCCGAGAAGGAGGTAATCACCTGACGGAAGTTCACGCTCGGCACGCTCTTGGCAGCAAGACGTGCCACAATTTCAAGGCCCTCGGGAGTGGTTTCGGTGCAAGAGGGGCTCTCCACCTTGGCGGCGGTGGGGCCGGTCAGCAGGTTGCCGTCCACCGTGGGGGAGACAAGGATGCCCTTACCCTCAACGGAGGGAACCTGGAAAATGGTGTGCGACACACGGCTGCCCTCGTTTTTGTCAAGCAGCATATACTCGCCCGCACGGGGAATGATGGTAAAGAAGTTGTCGCCAACCATTTGGGCCACGCGATCGGAATAAGCACCTGCGCAGTTCACAAGATACTTGCCCGAAACGACCTCGCCACTCTTGGCGGTTACCTTGAAGCCCTCGGCCGTCTTTTCGATCTGATCCACGGCAAAGTTGACCTTCAGCTCAGCACCGTTATCCATGGCGTTGCCAATAGCGGCAACCGTCAGCTCGTAAGGGCAAACGATGCCTGCGTTGGTGACGTTGAGGACAAGCGAAACCTTGTCGGAAAGGGCGGGCTCCAGCGCGCGCGCCTCGTCGCCCGTCAGGATCTCAAGACCCTTGATGCCGTTTTCAAGACCGCGCTCATAAAGCTCGCGCACGGTGGCCTCCTCCTCGGGCGTGCCGAATGCACACACGAAGGAGCCGTTTTTGCGGTAGGGAGCATGGATCTCGTCGGCCACATCGTAAAGCTTCTGCACGCCCTCGGCGTTGAGCTTTGCCTTCAGCGTGCCGGGCTCGGGGTCATAGCCGCCGTGCACGATACCGCTGTTTGCCTTGGTGGCACCCATGGCAACGTCGTTTTCCTTTTCGAGCATACAAATCTTCAGGTCGTATCTCGAAAGCTGTCTTGCCAGCATACCGCCGATCACGCCGGCGCCGACAATCAATACGTCATACATACTTCTTTCCTTCCTTCATCACTTTATTTATCATAATTTTGGGAATTCAATCAATATACCACAGCGCCTTGTTACCCGTGGAAACGGCAATGGCACCGCAGTTGAGCGCCGAGGTCACCTCAGCCTTGGTTTCAATGAGACCGCCCGCAATGACGGGGATCCTGCCACCTGCAAACCGCGAGATCGCCTTGCCAATGACACCTGGCATGATCTCGATCAGATCGCAAGCGGGGCTTTCAAGCGTTTCGCTGATGCTCTCCATGCCCTGCGAGTCAAGGGCAAAAAAGCGCTGCACCGCCACAAGCCCCAATTCCTTTGCATAACGCAGGAGCTGCGTGCGCGTGCTGATGATGCCGTCCACACCGAGATCGGCAAGATATGTCACCCCCGCGCGGTCCTTTCCCACACCCTCGGCCAAGTCAACGTGTACGAAGATCGACTTTCCTGCCGCGTGTGCGGCGGCTACGCGCTCCCGCACGGTCAGCAGGCTTGCCTTGAGGTAAAAGATCACCTCTGCGGGCGAGGCCAAAGCCGCCTCAAAGGCATCCTCGTGCACGGCGGCAATGATGGGGTTGAATTCCAGCACTTCGATCAGCTTATGCGAGGTCATATCCTCTCCTCCATGCTAAAAATTGGTATAAAAAAAGATGCAAAGGTACACCTATCCCAAGTGTACACCTGCATCTCCAATACTCCACAGTAATTTCATTATATATCAACGGCTTTTTCTTGTCAAGCGGTTTTTCAAAAAAACTCATGAATTCATCAATATAATATAAGGAACTGCCGCACGCGGCACGCACAGAGTATCGTCTCTTTCTCCGTGCCGCGCCGTGCAGCAGCTCCTTTGACGGCATTACGTGCCGCAGCAGTCTCGGATTTCCGACAAAGCCGCCCCCTCGCGGCGCGCGTGCAAAACCACCTCGCGTATCCGCATGATCTCCAGCGTCTGTGTCGGTTCAAAGGGCGTCTCACCCGTTTCAAAGAAGCGGATGATCGCGCCGATCATACGTTGAAAGAAGGCTGATTTGATGGGAAAATGCTTTGAGGTGCCCGTCCCCTTTGCCACAGTCAGAGAAAAGGGTAAGCAAGGACAAAACAGCATCGTAGCGTGCCTGCCGTCTTCGTATATCACCTCTGCCTGCTCCCTGTCCGCGTGCTTACTGTATTGCACGCGTGCGGCGCCGCAGCCAAGACATTTCACCACCATTTCGATCTGGTGAATGATATATTCCTCCATATCGGCACCGCCCCCCGTCGTCAAGACGCTCAGAGCATCCTCCGCATAATCCGCCAGCTCCTGTGCGTATCGCAGGGCGGAAGACGAAAAACACTTGACACCGTATTTTTCGGCAAGGGAGAATATCTCCTTGGCCGTCCGATGATCCGGCGCGAAGGTCTTATCTATATAGGCGCTTTTACCGCAACGAAACACACGCTCGGCATATGCCAAGTGCTTTTCGGGATCAGCGGGTGCTAACACGATCACATGATCGCACTTAACACAAAGCTCCTCTATCGTGGCACAGCGCTCGACTCCGTATTTCTCACACCATTCGTCTGTATGCAGACCGCCCGAAGGGGGAGCGTCGATCTCTGCCCATGCGTATTGCACACGGTAATCGGTGCCGTACTGCTCATTGTGTGCCGCGATCATGGCAGGATACTGATTGGCGTGCCATTCATCCAGATAAAAATCCACAAAACCCACCGTTTTCATCAGAACGCGATCTCCTTCTTTTGCTCGGCGGAAAGATATAACGCATCCAGCAGCTTCATGCTTTCGAGCACGTGCTCAATATTGTTTTTATCCTTTACGCCGCTTTGAACCGAATCCATAAAGGCCAGATCCTCGCAAAAATACATATTGGGAATATCGTATTCGGGAGTAACGGTTGCGAGCGTTTGTCCGTCGTAAAACTCGAACCTGCCGCCATACGTCAGTCTGGCGCCCGCCTTGTCACCCATGAAATCAATAAACATCTCTCTTTGATTGATATTCTGCGCCCAGGCGCCGTTAAAGGAAATGCTTGCCTTATCGGTGCGCACATGCCCCGTAATGAAATCATCCACGTCATTGGTGCCCGACACGGTGTTGGCCGTGTCCTCCGCCCACATGCTTTTGTAGCGATAGCTGCCCATATCCTTTGCCATCTCGCTGTAAGCATCGCAGGTCACGCTTTTGATCCTGGCACCGCCGAGCACGTACAAGATCAGATCCAAAAAATGAATGCCCCAATCGATCAACACGCCGCCGCCCGATTGTGCCTTTGTGGTAAACGGACCGCCAAGCCCCGGGATACAGCGAAAATCGCGGAACGAGCAATATACGTGATAAATATTCCCGAACTTGCCCGCCTCTGCCCATTCGCGCAGCATTTCAACAGACCTCTGATAGCGGTTGCAAACGCCGATGTTCAGTATCCTGTTCTGCTTTGCTGCCTCCTGTGCCATCTCGACCGAAAGCGCATAATTCACGGTAATGGGCTTTTCGCAAAACACGTGCTTGCCCGCGCGCAGCGCATCCATGGTGATGGTATAATGCGCATAATTGGGCGTCAACACAAACACCGCATCCACCTCGCGGTCGGCCAGCGCGACCGCATAATCCGTGATCACACGCTCGATCTTCGGATATTTTTCCTGCGCACTCTGTGCCTTTTGCAGCAAAAGATCGCAGGCGTATTTGATTCTGACGTGCTCCATTTTTGAAAGCGCGGGAAAATGTGCAATATCGGCAATTCTGCCGCATCCGATGACTGCTACCGTTATCATAAGACTCTCCTTTTAAAGTATTTTGACTGTCACTTTATTGTAGCATGACGGCTTTTGTGTGTAAATGGCAGCATTTCATGAAAAAGTTGTCATTTTTTCATTTTTGGAAGCTCGAAACGGCTTTTTTTAATCAAATATCTTGTGCATGTGCCTTGACAAGCAAGGCACTTCCTTCTATAATGACAGTAAAAGGAGATGTGATGATGAACGACCCCAAAACACGCTATCATTTCAATAACCAATATTTTGCCGCCCCCTTGCCCTTCGGCCATATACATCTCGTGCAAATCGGCAGGAGATATTGCGCGCCGACGGATATCATTGCGGCACATCCGCACCGAAGCTGGCTTGAGCTCACCGTAGTCACGGGAGGAGAGGGGTCGGTTATCACAAACGGAGAGCCGCGTGCGGTGTGCGCAGGCGATATTTACCTTTCCCTGCCCCATGACATTCACGAGATCAAGGCCGACCGCGGCAAACGGCTGGAGTATGACTTTTTTTCCTTTTCCTGCTTTGATCCGATCCTTGACAGGGAGCTGAAAGCCTTGGAGACCACCTGCCGCCACAGCGCCGATCGGGTCATTCGCGACGAAAAAATTTCCAACCTGGTCAAAACCGCTATGATGGAATTCTCGGAAAGCGATCAGCCCTATTCCAAGGAGCTGCTCGGTGATATTTTTCATGCGATATTGGTCTACCTCTTGCGCGCCGTGGGAAACGCAAAGCGCCCCACCTCTCACGTATCCGAGGCGGAGATCCTGTGCATGCAGCTGATGAGCTACATTGACACCCACATTTTTTCAATACGTCAATTAAGCGACATTGCGCCCCACTTTCATTATCACTACGGCTATCTTTCGGGACTATTTCGAAAAACGACGGGAAAAACGCTTTCCGAATATTACAAGCACTGTAAAATGGAAACGGCAAGAATACTGCTTCTTGAAGAAAAGATCAGGATCGGTGAGATCGCGGAAAAGCTGCACTATTCGCTTTATTCCTTCAGCAAGGCCTTCAAGGCCACCTACGGTATCTCGCCAAAGGCCATGCAAATGAGCCGTTGATTTTGACACGCGAAGAGGGTAGGCTTTTTGACGCCGGGAATTTGTGTTTTTTACCCGTTAATCGGGTAAAAATGGCGGTGTTTAGCCGCCAAACAAAAACCATAGGGGCTTGTCACCAAATGCCGTGGCATTTGAGACAGCCCCTTTTTCATCGGTTCGCATTCAAGGGAAAGCCCCGTGTGCGCCTTATCTCTTTTCTTTACGCCTTCGGCACAAACGACACCACGATGGCACCGGGGCCCGTGTGCGTGCCGATCACGCAGCCAAGCTGCCCGATCATAAGCTTATCGACATTATCGCCGTAGATCTCTTGGCTATCGCTAAGATAGGCCTTTACCGTGCCGTCGTTCACGTCACCCGCGTAGGTGATGACCACGGGATAAGAGAAATCAATGCCGCCTGCGGCCTTGATGGCATCGTTCATCATTTTATGGCTCATCTTCACGCCGCGCGCCTTGCCCACCGTCTCAAGCTTGCCCTCGCCGTTGAGGGTCAGCACAGGCATAAAGTGCAGCATGCCGCCAACAAGCGCCGCCGTCTTGGAAATGCGACCGCCGCGCTTCAGATATTCAAGGGTCTCCACGCGCACGAACAAGCGCGTCTTGCGACGCAGCGCATCAAGCTCGGCGTAGATCTCAGCCGCACTCTTGCCCGCATCGCGCAGAGCGATGGCGTGTGCCACCAACACCTGCTCACCTGCCGTAGCGGTGAGACTGTCTACCACAAAGATCTTGCCCTCGTAATCGGCAGCTGCGATCATCGCACTCTGGCACGTGCCCGAAAGCCCGGAGGAAATGGTAATGACCACCGCCTCGTCACCGGCGCTCACGACCTGCTCAAAAAGCTCCGCAAACTCACCCACGTTCACCTGACTGGTGCGCGCAAGCTCCTTGTTTGCCTTCAGCTTGTCGTAAAAGGTATCGGGGGTAATATCTACGCCGTCACGGTACTCGGTACCCGCCAAAATGGTTTTGAGGGGTGCACAAAGCAGGCCCTTTTCCGCCAGCGCGGCAACCGCAATATCGGACGCCGAATCTACAATAATTTTAACACTCATAGGATGCTCCTTTGCATTTTTTAGGGGTGATGTCCATTATGATACACCATCCGTATTAAAAATTTGTTTCGGTTTTGTTTACAGGGCAACAAAATTGCTCCACGCCTGTCTGCCCTCGCTGTCGGTCACGTATGCACGGACAAAGTGCTCGTTCTCATTCAGAGGATATTCGGCGTGCGTGATATTCTCGCCCACCGTAGCACGGCGGGGCGAGAGCACGAGATTGCTTTCAAATACCACCTCACGGGCAGGTGAGCAATCCACCACCATGGTGTCGCCTTGGCGGGAAAGATGGATCTCGGGACCCGTAGAAGCATAAAAGCGCTTTTCAAGAATGGCGCGCTTGAGGTTTTCGGGCGAGAGATCCTCGCTTTCCACCATCACAAAGGAGGTGGGGGGAATGCCATAAGCAGGGTTGTGATAGTCGTCCGCAGCAATGAGGGGGAAAAGCTGACCGTTGAGGGCATAATGATCGACCAGGATCGAGGAATCCGCGCGGCGGGTATTGTTCGATACCGTATTGTAGATCTCGGTCGCATCAATGCCGCGAAGCGCCTTTACCCGCTCGGAGGTGTTCATCGACCAACCGGGATGTGCCAACACAGCAATGCCGCCCGCCTCGTGAATGGCGTCAAGGATGCCCTGTGCGGTAGCCGTTTCTCTCGTCAGCTTCGGCTCATAGTCGGCAAACAGACAAATAATATGATAAACGCCCTCACCCGCATCACGAAAGCCAACGTGGTATTCAGCACCCGCCAAAATCGGCAAGCCCGAAAGCTCGTCTGCCTCGCCGTATACCCAGTGGTCGGTGAGTGCGATGGCATCATAGCCGCAGTCGCGGTAAAGTGCGGCCACCTCGGCAGGCGTCAGCTTGCCGTCCGAGCGCGAGGTGTGCTGGTGCAGACCCAGCTTGAAGCGTTTTTTGCCAAACATATCGGTATACATATCTATTCCGCCTTTCCTTGGTCAAATCTCCATTTATTATACAAACTAACCGCGCAAAAGTCAAGCGCGGGGTGACAAAAGCGCAAGTTTTGTCAAAAAAGCACGCTCCCGTGCAAGGCACACGCGCTTTTTTGCTTTTCTTTGAGCCGTACACGCAAAAAGTTTCAAAAAACGTCGCGTCTCCCCCTTGGCAAAGCGCAAAATCTGTGATATAATAAAGTGTTAAATTTGATGACCCAAGAAGGAGAGGTAGCCTTATGATTCGTGAAGATCTGCGCAATATCGCCATCATTGCCCATGTTGACCACGGCAAGACCACGCTGGTTGACCAAATGCTGAAGCAAGGCGGTATTTACCGTGAAAATCAGGAAACCGTGACCCGCGTGATGGACTCGGGTGACATTGAAAAGGAGCGCGGCATTACCATCCTTGCCAAAAACACCGCCGTGCACTACAAGGATGTAAAGATCAACATTGTAGACACGCCCGGACACGCCGATTTCGGCGGCGAGGTAGAGCGCGTGCTGAAAATGGTAAACGGCGTTATTTTGCTGGTGGATGCAGCCGAGGGCCCCATGCCGCAGACCCGCTTCGTGCTCCAGCGCGCACTTGAGCTCAATCACCGCGTGATCGTGGTCGTCAACAAGATCGACAAGCCCGATGCCCGTCTTGGCGAGGTAGAGGACGAGGTGCTGGAGCTTCTCATTGACCTCAACGCCTCCGACGAGCAGCTTGACAGCCCCATTCTCTACTGCTCGGGCCGCGCAGGCACCGCCTCCCGTGAGTCTGACGTCGCAGGCACCGATCTTACCCCTCTTTTCGATACCATTCTTGACTATATTCCCGCCCCCGAGGGCGACGACGAGGGTGGCCTGCAGCTCCTCGTTTCTTCCATTGACTATAACGATTACGTTGGCCGCATCGGCATTGGCCGCATTGAGCGCGGTGTGCTGAAGCAAAATCAGGATGCCCTCATTTGCAACTATCACTCGGGGGAAGCGCCCAAGCGCACCAAGATCGTTTCGATCTACCAGATCGACGGTCTCACGCGCGTTCCCGTGGAAACGGCACGCATGGGTGACGTTGTCTGCTTCTCGGGTGCCGCTTCGATCACCATCGGCGACACCATCACCTCGACCACAGACCCCACCCCCCTTGAATTTGTCAAGGTGAGCGAGCCCACCATGGAAATGACCTTTGCCGTCAACACCAGCCCCTTGGCGGGTAAGGAGGGCAAGTTCGTTACCTCGCGTCAGCTTCGCGAGCGTCTGTATCGCGAGACGATGCGCGACGTGTCGCTGCGCGTTTCGGACGGTGACACCACCGACGAATTTAAGGTAGCGGGACGCGGCGAAATGCACCTTTCCATCCTCATTGAAAATATGCGCCGCGAGGGCTACGAGCTCTGCTGCTCCAATCCCCGCGTGCTCTTTAAGGAGATTGACGGCGTGAAGTGCGAGCCGATGGAGAAGGTCACGCTTGACGTGCCGCTCGATTACGTCGGCCCCGTGGTCGAAAAGCTCGGTCAGCGCAAGGGCGATCTGCTTGAAATGCACCCCATTGGCGACCGTACCCGTATCGAATACCTCATTCCCTCCCGTTGTCTCATCGGCTACCGCTCCGAGTTCCTCACCGCCACGCACGGCGAGGGCGTGATCAACACCATTTTTGATAGCTATCAGCCCTATCGCGGCGAGATCCCGATGCGCTTTACCGGCGCGCTGGTCGCCTCCTGCGACGGCGAAACCACCCGTTACGGCCTCTTCCACACCCAGGAGCGCGGCAACCTGTTCGTAGGGCCGCAAACCAAGGTCTATGAAGGCATGATCGTAGGCATGAACCCCAAGAACGACGATATTGCCGTCAACCCCTGCGCCGAGAAGAAGCTGACCGCCATTCGTTCGGCCGGTGCCGACGAAAAGCTGCTGCTGACCCCGCCCGTGATCTTCTCACTTGAGGAGGCCATTGAGTTCATCACCGACGATGAGCTCATCGAGGTCACCCCGCAGTCGATCCGCCTGCGCAAAAAGATCCTCAACACCGAGCTGCGCATGAAGGAGACCATGCGCATCCGCCGCGCCATGCAAAAAAACTAATCCCACTAAAAAAGGCAGAACACGCACCGTGTTCTGCCTTTTTTTATTTGACACCCCCTAGCGCTCACGTGCATTTACTGTTAAGGAAATCTCTTGAAAAGGAGCACATGATGGAATTTGCGCCAAGAAGAAATACCGGCAATACATCCGCCAACACCGCCTTTGTGCGGGAAATCTACCAAAGATTTATCGAAGAATTCAACACCGTTGCCGAGTATACGGCCATTGCCATTGCGGCAAGCGATCGCTATCCTGCCGTAGCCAAGCTCTTTGATGAGCTCGCGCGCGTGGAGCTGGCACACCATACGCGCTTGGGGCAGATCCTGCGACGCCTCGGCGTTGAGCGCGCGCTGCAATGGCGCGGCTCACAGGGTGGAGGCAGGCGGCAAGCATCGCCCTTTGCAAGCGAGGCGGCAACCGCCGCGTTGTTCGAGGCCAAAATCGCGGGAGAGATGGAGGATGCCGCTACCTATCGGCGTCTGATGCGCGACGCAAATGATATGCGCATTGCCGCGATCTTGCAGGAGATCGCCACCGAGGAAGAGGGCCATGCGACGGCACTTGCGGCCATGCAGGCGCGACTGGGGCGCTCCTGACTGCCAATAGCATAAATAGCCCCCAAACGGGGGAAGATAAAGGCAAAAAAGCAGGAGGCAAAATATGACCGATATTCGAAAATGCGCCATCGTAGGGCTTGGAAACGTCGGCGCCACCACCGCCTTTTCCCTGATGAAAAGCGGTCTTTTTTCGGAAATGGTACTGATCGATATCAACCGTGAGCGCGTCCTTGGTGAAACAGCCGATCTTGGCCACGCGCTGCCCTTTCTGGCACCAATGGAGATCTATGCGGGCGATTATTCCGACGTGGCGGGGGCAGGGCTTGTGATCATTGCGGCAGGCGTGGCGCAAAAACCGGGAGAGACCCGCCTTGACCTGGTTCGCGCCAACACGCGCGTGTTCCGCAGCATCATTGAGCAGATCTGCAAGTACAACAACGAATGCATTTTGCTTGTGGTAACCAACCCCGTTGACGTTCTGACCGAGATCACGCGCCGTCTGTCGGGCTTTCCCCCGTCACGCGTCATTGGGTCGGGAACGGTGCTTGACAGCGCGCGTCTCAAGTACCTGCTTGGCAGGCGCTTGGCGGTGGATAGTCGCAACGTGCACGCCTTTATCATCGGTGAGCACGGCGACAGCGAGCTGCCTGTTTTCAGCAGCGCCAACATTTCGGGCATCGACCTTGATAGCTTTTGCGAAGCGAAGCCCCGTGACCTCAGTGACAGCGAGCTCGACAAGATCTTCATCGAGGTGCGCGACGCTGCCTACGGCATTATCCGTGCCAAGGGCGCCACCTATTATGCCATTGCCGAAGCCGTGCGCCGCATCGTCACCGCCATCGTGCGCGACGAGCAAACCATCCTGCCCGTCTCTGTCGCCGCAGACGGGCACTACGGCCTGCATCAAATTTCCCTCAGCCTCCCCGCCGTGGTAGGGCGAGGCGGCATTGTCCGTGTGCTGGATATGCCTCTGTCCGAGGAAGAAATGCAGGGTCTTGTGAAAGCCGCCGGGGAAATCAGCAAGGCGCTTGACGGCTTAGCACTTAAAAAAACACACCAAAGCTGAATTTTTCGCAAAGCAATACGCAAAAGCAAAGCCACCGCCTCGGCGGTGGCTTTGCGAATTCCGCAAAAGGTAGTCGGCATTAAGCCCATCACCTCGGGAGAGCTTAGTTTGGATGTTTAAACCGGGAGCTTAAAACACAGGCCTGCCCTTTCTTTGTCTCCTGATTTCAGAATTGAATTTTTCATTCTTTATCTTTCAATTTTTGCATAGCCAATGGCAAAACAACCACAATAAAAATCATCAAAATATAGCACAAGTTTTCAAACCAATTTGCAATTTCAAATGCGTCAGACATGAAATCTATACTGGTTAAACATGCCGCAGCCAAAATCAACTCAGCGCCGTGCTTGATGGATTTGTGCTTGCTCGCCGATATCGTGGTTATATACACTAATGATAAAGCATAAAAAATCGCCGCAAAAAGAATAATCAAATACTTCATTCAATTTTCAACCGCTTCGGAAAATTTTATTTTAAAACAAGCGTTCAAGACGGTTGCTGTGTGGCTTATGTGCGCTCGGCGCGGCGGATCGCCGCGGCAACGCTCTCATTCATATTGACACGGGTAAGCTGCAGATCGGTGCGCTGGCGTGCGATCACCGCAAACAGCTCGTGTGCAAAGTCGGGGCCAAGCTCCTCAACACCCGCAAAATCAAGCTCCACCTCGGCAAAGCCCTCCATGATTTCGCCAAGGCGTCTTGCCTCGGAGCGAGAAACGGGATAAGTACCGCCAAACATACGCGCCACGGGGATCTCGGTACGGATAAAGCCCTCCTCGGGGTCAATGTAACGTGCCATGAGGGTTCCCAGCTCACGCGTGGTGTCATTGGCAAGTGCCATCTGTACGGCGGTGCCGCGGAAGCGCTCGCCGCTGCCCTCATCATCGGCATCCTCGGCGTGGGGCGTGAAGAGTGCCGTATCGGAACGAATGGCAAAATGATCCATCAGACGCGACGTGAAGAAAATGCCCTGCCCCATGTGCGTATCGGGCGCGGAGGTGTAGCCACCCGAATAAAGCAGAGAAGCGGCCTCATTGGCGGTCAGCGTGTCACCCGTTTGCTCACGGATATCCTGCGCGATGCGGCGGAAAATGCCGATGCCGTTATCGAGCACGCCGACAATGGTGGAAAGGCGGCTGCGGTTGACCACGCAAACAATGGCGGATGCGCGCGCATGCTCCATGGCATTATTGAGCATAGCCGTGATGGCATAGCGCCAAATTTTTTGCACGGCAGGCGGCAGCTCCTCAAGCAGAGGCGCAATATCGCGGTTGTAAATGCGATCCTCCGAGCGCTCCTTCGAGGTATCAATGGTAAAGCGAGAGGTGTGGTACAGAATACGGTAGGGCATCGAGCCGCCCACGCGCTCCAGCTCCCCCGCATCCTGCAAGCGGTTAATATAGTTGTAGACCGTGGAACGAGAAAGCGAAAATGCTTCCATTGTTTTATCCACAAAGTCGGGATCCTCTTCAAAAATACGTTGCAGCAAAAACTTTTCTGCAAGCAGTCGCTCATGCTTTTTCATACGGTATGTTCTCCCCATAAAATTGGCTTTTCTTCAGTATATCCCGTTTTTTCTATTTTGTCAATACATTTTTCCAATTTTTGACGCAGTTTGTTCTATGTTTTTAAAAAACATTTTTAAAAAATGCTCGCCTGCCTTCTTGTTTTGCAACGAAAAAGGGGGCGCCACAAAAGCGCCCCCCGAATGTCAGATCTTAAAAGCTTATTTCTGCTGCTGAGAAACACCCATGCCCTGCTCGTAGCTCTCGATCATCTTCTTGACCATCTGGCCACCGATGGAGCCTGCTTGGCGGGCGGTGAGGTCGCCGTTGTAGCCCTGGTTGAGGTTTACGCCGACTTCGTTAGCTGCCTGCATCTTGAATTGCTCAAGAGCCTGCTTTGCCTGCTTGTTAGCCATTTTCGTTCTCCTTCGTCCCATTCCTGCCATCGGCTCACATCGACTGTGCGCGCGCGGCAAGCGCGAGACTTTTCAAATCTATTTTCAAGAGCGTTTTTGCCCCGCGCTGCCGCGTTGCTCTGCGCTCCGAAATATATTGTGCGCCATGATGCAAAACTTATGATTGGCAATTTTTATGGCGAAAAAATGTGATAAAAGAACGACGCGCGGCAAGCTTTGCATCTTGTCGCGCGTCGCGGTTTTTCGGTTGCGGTTGCCTTGGCGGGAGAATCACCCGTTTTTGATCAAAACGACCTCGTTTGCTTTTAGGGTAAAAGCGGCGGCGTTGCGCCGAGGGGCTGATGTGTTCGGCTCTCTTCGGCTATAACTTGTATCAGTGTAATTACATTATACCGCAGCCGGCGAAAAAAGCAAGGGGTTATCTCTATTTTCGCGTGATGACCGGTTTTTATTTGATACATCTTACGCTGTGCGCGGGCACCGTCTCGCCGTGGCAGGTAAAGCCTTCGTCCGTACCGTTGGCCACGACCTTACTGTCATCCTCGTAGGTGATCACGCGAACACCCGCCCGCGGCTCCTCGTAGGAGCGCATAAACAGGAATTGCCGATCGGGGTCATATGCATCGACCGCCTGCTTGATCGCCGCAACGCTTTGCTGCATGGTTTTTTCATCATCGCACACAAGATCGGTCTCTCCCATCCAGTTCTTTCCTGCCGTGTTCACAAACTTGGAATAAATATAGAAGGTGGGCAGACAGTCAAAGAGCTGCGCATCGGCATGCTCGACTTCGGATTTGATGGGATAATTGACCGTTTTACTATTGTGATTGTAGAGCGTAATACCGTGATAGATCAGCTGCCAAAGCGGCACCATCATATCAAAAAATGCATTTTCCGGCACCTTGCCAAAGCTGTGATAAAGCCCATAATCCAGCACGCCGAGCGTGAAATCCATACACCCCTCGGAGGCGATGCCGCCAAACTGCTCTGCAGCAAGCTCGAGTATTTTAACGGTATAGTCCATTGCCTCCTTCATCGAGCAGGGATGCTTTTCATCAAAGCAGGCCGTAGGCATGATGATCGAAAGAACATCAATGTAATGGATGCCGTGAAAGCCGAGCGCCGCCACCTGCGGCAAAAGCGCCTCGGCGTTTTCCCACTGATATTGCGGACAGGGGTGATAACAGGTGCCGCCGCTCCACGCCACCTTGCCGCCCATGAGCGTACCGTCGCGCAAACGCGCAAGCTTATTGAAGTCAAAGATATCTGCAATTTCATAGCAATCATTGCTGTTGGTATGGCAGGTGATCATATACCCGAGCGATTGCACGTAAGCAATGGTTTTTCTAAGCTCCTCCTCGCCGCCAAGCCCCTCCTCCACGGGGAACATCTGCGGCCATCTGCCGTCATGTCCCTTTTGGTTCCAGCCGACAAGGCAAATGTTTGCCCCCTCAACGCCCTGCCGCTTCAGCTCATCGGCCAACTCTCGTACACGGGCAAAGGTGCACGCCACGTGCATCGGCGGCTCGTTTTCCGGGGTTTGATGCAGCACCTCGCAGGGCATCGGCTTCCATCCCATTCGAATACGGATCAGCGGATGGCGGCGCGCATAGTCAAGCGCCTCACGGGCGGCGCATTTTTCGCGCAGGGTGCGCACCTCGCCGCGCGAAAGGCGCAGCTCGCGCACAAATTTTGCCACGCCGTTATAATCGGTATCTGCCGACAGCGAAAAGAGCTCAAGCACAATATCATCGGCGGCGGGCTGCTCGGAAAAATCAAAGGACAGCATCATACGGTAGCGGTTGTCGCGGCATTCACCCACACAACGGTATTTGTAAACGCGCTTGACCATCACAAGATAGACCGCCTCGCTTTTTGCCACGGCAAAATGAGAGAGGTTGACCTCCTGCACAGCAAGCTCGCAATCGCAGCGCTCCTTAAAATAGGTGAGGGGCGCACCGTCGATGCTGCGGCTTGAAGGCAACAGATAATAGCCCTGCTCCCCCGCCATGGCATCAAACGCATCACAAAAGACCGTGAGTGTCGCAGCACCGGAAAAAAGCTCACGGGGCAGCGTGTATGTGTCGCCAACCTGAAGGAAGTCATATCTTTTACCGACTTCATCCAATGCATAGAAACAGATTTTTGACATAAGATCAACTCCTTTATTGTTGCTTTTGTGTGAAATCCTCTATCCCGAACTTCCATTCCTCTCTCTTGCGGAAGGGCTCCTTAAAGGACTTGCTGAGCACACCCTTTTCCTCAAGATGGATATAGCAGCTGATATCGCAGGCTCTGCCGCAGATCGAGCATTGGTACGCATGCTGCGCAGGCGGATAAAAGTAAATGTTTCGCAGGATCTTCCTTGCCTTCTCGGGGGTCACTTTCGCTTCTCCGCTGATGATGGCCACGCGATCCTCAAAATCACGGAACGCATCGGGCGGCATAAAGGGGTTTTTCAATCCGTTCGCGCCGTTATAATAAACGGCACATTGCCACGGGTCAAGCGTGCCGTCCTCGGCAATGGCCTTGCCGGGGCAGCCTTTTACACACGCACCGCACTTGTCGCACAAATGGGGCTCCTTGACGGGCGTTTGCTCAATTTCGGCATCGGTCAGCACAAAGCAGGTGCGCACAAAGGGGCCGAACTCGTCGGTCAGCAGCGCGCCGTGAAGGCCGATCTCACCGAGGCCGCAAAGCACCGCCGCTTCGCCGAAATCCATCTGCGTCTCCTGCCCACGGTCGCGGTAAATGGCGTCAAATGCAACCTCGGGGTTGGTGGAATCATGCTCTGCCATGATCTGCTGATGGCGGCGCTGCGGCAGCGCAGAATACCCCGCCTCCTCCAGCATCATGGAAAGGCGAACCGATGCCATCGGCATCACCGTCTCCTCCATATTTTCAACGCCCATGGTCGTGTACTGATAGTAGGTGCTTCCCTCCTCAATGCCGCGATACGCGCCGCGCAGTACGCGGAAGCCAAGACCGATCACCGTCTTTGCCTCGGGCATCAGCTTATGTACTGCCGCGTGTTCGGAAAAACGGGAGATCGGCGCAAAGCCGACAAGATCGGCACCGCATTTCAGGCAAAGCTCTATGATTTTTTCTTTCATTGCTTCTTACCTCCTATCAAGTGCTCGTAGCAGGCATAGTCGCAGGCTCTGCCGCAAAGACAGGGTGCATATCCCCATTGCGTGTTGGGAAGAAAATTCATTTTCGGATAAAGGGCCCGTGCGCTCACCGCATCAAAGCGCTTTTCACCGTTGAGGATCGCTTCGCGCTCGGGGTCACCCTTCAAAAACTCGTCGGTCATAAAGGGGTTCGATTTGTGCGCACCCTTGTAATAAACCGCGCATTGCCACGTGTCAAGGCCGTTTTCGTCTATGGCCTTGCCGGGGCAGGCCTTCACGCACGCGCCGCAATTGTCGCAAACGGGTGTCGCGAGCGCCTCGTCCACGTCAAGGGGTGCATCCGTAATAATGAAGCAATACCGAATGTAAGGGCCGAATTTCGGACTGAGGATCTTGCCGCTGAGGCCGCGCTCACCGATGCCGCAGGCCTTGGCCGCTTTGCCGAAATCGATGATCACGTCGGGCGCGGGCTTGCCCTGCTCAACAGGGTCGGCGTGGATCAGCTCATAGGTATCAACCACCTCCGGGTTGGTGGTCTTGTCGCCCTTGATACGCAGGTTCGGCACGGATTTCTGCAGGCAGGCATCATAGCCCTCATCCTCGATCATGCCACCAATCTTCAGCAAAAAGATCTCCGCCAACTCCTCGTCGGGATACTTCACGCCAAGGGTGGTGTAGGTATAATGCTGCACACCCGTGTTCATCACGCCAAACAGCGTTTTGGGCACCACAAAGCCAAAGCCGATGATCGTCTTGGCGTGCGGCAGGATCATGCGCGGGTCGCGCTGCGGATCTGCCTCCGCATACACTTTGCCGATGCCGCATACGCTCGCACCCAGCTCACGTGCCTTTTCTTTTATCATTTGTGACGTTAACATAGCATTCTCCTTATTTTTGATTACCGATCCAGCTTCCAGGCCTTTTTGGTGCGAAGCGGCTCCTTAAATCTGCCTGCCATGCAGCCGCCCTTTTTCTCAAGCATGGAAACACACGCTCTGATGCAGCCGCCGCATTTTGCCATGTTGTAGCCGACCCAGCTCGGGAAATATTTTTGCAGGGCGGTATATACCTTCATAATTTCCTTTTCGTCGGCCACGTCGGTCACGCCCTCCATCAGGTTCAGCGCACCGTCCTCGTTCTTATCCCAAACCTCCTTGGGCACGAACGGATTGTAATATCTGCCCGCGTGCGTGTAGAACGCATAGCAGCGCCACATATCAATGTCGCCCCACTCGCAGATCTTGCCGTCAAGATCCACCCTCACGGTTTTGCCCGAATTCATGGCGGGAATGCAGCCGCCGGGGCACTCGCGCACACAGGCGCCGCATTTGCGGCAAAGGGGCTCTCCGTGATACATTTCATCATATTCAAGCTCGGCATCGGTAAACAAAAACGCCACTCTTTGCAAGGGGCCGAACTGCGGGGTGAGCAGCATTTTGCTCCAACCGATCTCGCCAAGGCCGCAGGCCACCGCCACCAGGCGGAACTGAAATTGCAGGTCGGGTGCCACGTTATCCTCGCGCGTGGGGCGGGTAAACTGCACGCTGCGGTGATGTGCCGTGGAGGTTTTGGCATTTTCATTCACCTCGATCTGCTCCTCGGGAGAGAGTGTATTTCCGGGGCTGCCGTCCATATCCGACACGCTGCCGCGCGCACCGGTATTTCTGTAAACAAAGGCCTCATAGCCCTCGTCCTCGATCAGCTTACCCACATGGTAAAGCACGGCGGGGGCAAAGATCTCGTTGATACCGCCGTAGGCCATGGAGGGGTACTGATAAAATTGGGTACCCTCCTCAATGCCGCGCTGCACACCGCGCGGGATACGGAACACAAAGCCAATGACGCTCTTTGCCTCGGGGAACAAAAACTTGGGATTCATGTCGTCGGGCGCGCCCTTAAGACGCGAGATCGGCGCAATACCGCAGGCATCAGCCCCCGCCTCCAGCGCCACCTTTTTGATCATTTCACTTGTCAACATATCCTTGCTCCTTTATTATACTTTTGCCGATGGGTCAGCGGGCAGCACAACGGTGGCACGCCGCATTTCTTCAGCGCAAAAATGACAGTTTTCGCAATGCTTATCGCAGCGCAAGACGTGCGACGCAAACCCGTCGCTGAAATTCGCATTCTCTACGTAACGGGGATAGAACACGCCGCTGTGGTTGGGCTCCAGCAATTCCATCACGCTGCCGCGATAACGCCCGTGAAGATAGGCGTCCAGCACGCGCCCGGGTGCGGCATTCACGCGCGTGGCAAGCTTGACCGCAGGCACAAGACCCTCGTAAAGCGCCACGTCCTCGGGCCTGATAAAATTGGTTCTCTGCAGCCACTTGTCACGGCTGCCCTCCTTGGCTAAAAAGTCCCAACAAACACCGCGGAACTGATAGCCGTTGTCCATAGCCGCGATCTCGGCCTCGTGCGAGACCAAATTATCGTGAAAGGTGTGCGCGGAGCAATGATTGAGGCAGCCGCTGTTGGCAAGCAGATACATTTGCTTGCCGTTGGCATCGCACCACAGGCGCAGCCGCTTGATCTCGGCCAGATTTCTGTTTTGCTCTCGCTTGAGGTAAAAGCTGTCAAAGACGTCGGACACGTATGATAAGCCCTCGATCGAGCCGATCTCCATGTTCACCGACGCTCTGACGTCGATTCCTTCAAAATTCGATTTGATGAATTTGGCAATGAGTGGCGAGGAAGTCGTTACCGATGCAAGGCCAAACTCGCGACAGATATAATCGATGAGATTGCCGATCCTGTGAAAAAATGCCCGTGATTGGCTATCCTTGCCATAGCAATTGCCGTTGAAAAGCAAATTCAGCCGTATTCCCGCCGCCGCAAGCTGCTTCAGATCCTCCTGCTGACGCTGCTGCACCTCAAAGGGTGTCAGGGCCTCGTCCGCCGTGAGGGCGCTTCTGCCGTTCGGGATGTCGCCAAAGGAAAAATAGACCTCCGCAATGCTGCCTTTATGTTCGATCATCGACTGCAAAAACGCTTTGTTTTCTTTGATCGGATACCCGACGATATACTTCATAAAAGCTCCCCCTTTTCAAAAAATAACTCACCGCCGCTTGCTTTCACAAACAAACCAAGCAAACGCATCAAACGAAAAAAAGTTTACGTTACATATTGATTATACGGCTTTTATGTGCTACAATCAATGTAAAAAACAAACCAAAAAGTTTGAAAAACAAACCAAAGAGGAATTATGAGATTTTGTGATATCAATCCGTTTATGCGCTATGCCGAGCTGCAGCCCTCCGTGATGTCAAGCGCACCCTTAAGCTGCTCCTACGACTACAGGATCTTTTATATTATCGAGGGGAGCGCCAACTTCGTTCTTGCTGACAGGACACTACCTATTTCTGCGGGAACGTTGATATATTTCAGGCCCGGCACCCCCTATTACTTCGACGGCAAGGTCAAGGTCATTGTGCTGAATTTTGATCTGACCCAACGGCAAGCGGATCAAAAAAAGCCCCTGCGGCCCTCCAAAAGCGTCAGCACCTTTCAGAGCGAGCTGATTTTCGAGAACGATCCGCCACAGGAGCTCAGCGACACCGTTGTCATTAAAAACGCCTTTGAGGTCGAAGCCAAAATGCAGGAATGCCTGCTCCGCTATCGCTATCGCACGCTGTTTTCGGATGCCTTTGCCTCGGCTGCCATTAAGGAGATCTTATGCTACGTGGCGCAAAACGCGGCACAAGCAGAGGCACCTCCGCTCGAAATCGTGCAAAAAATAGCCCTCTTTATCGAGCAACATTACGACAAGGATATCGACAATCTGCGCATATCCCATGAATTTGGCTATCATTCCTACTATCTGAACAGAATTTTCAAGCGAAGCACGGGCATTACCATTCACCAAGCAGTCATGCAGGAACGAATGCGCATGGCCAAACGCTTGCTGAAGGAAACCGCGCTCGGCGTTCATGCCGTTGCCGCAGAGGTGGGTTTCCCCGACAGATCGCAATTTTGCACCGCCTTTAAAAAGCAGGTCGGCTGCACCCCTACCGAATACAGAAAACAAAAAGCGCGTGCTTGATATAAGTACTAAAGGGTCTGCGCGAATGGCGCAGACCCTTGTTAATGATATTGCTCTACCGCCGCCATGGCGATCTTGCGGTCGGAAAACTCCTGCCTTGCGCCTCGCACCAGCTGCGTATCGTCACGCGGCTTGCCGAGAATGAGGAGCACATCTCCCTCACGCATATCCGAAACCGCATCGGTAATGGCACTTTGGCGTGCGGGAATGCACGTATAACGGGGCGAGTTTTCGACCTCCCCAACCATATCGCGCACGATGTCGCGCGGCGGCTCGGTATCGGGATCATCCGCCGTAAAATAGACAAAATCCGCGCCGTTTACGGCTGCGGTGCCGAGTGGCGTGCGTCTGGCGCGGGCGCGACCGCCGACAGAGCCGAGCAACACCAGCAATCTGCCGCGCGTGATGCCCCGCAGCACACGCAATACCGTTTGAAGATCGTGGGCCTCATAGGCGGCATCCAAAAAGATACACCTGTCACCACTCGCATAGATCTGCTCCAATCTGCCGATTGGGGCGCTATGTGCCAGTCCCTGCGCGATCTTGCTCGGCGGCAGCCCCGCAGCCAAGGCAAGCGCCGCAGCGGCAGTGGCGTTTTTCACAGCAAAATCCCCCACAACGGGGTAAAATACCTCAAATTCCTCTCCTTGATAGCCAAGGCGAAAGCTCGTGCCGCACGCATCCTCGCGAAGCACGGTCTTTGCTTGCGTTCCCGTCACGTCACCCGTCTGTCCCATGTAAAGCACGCGGCTGCGCGCCGTGGTTGCTTCGGTGCCATAAGGCAAAAAGAGCAGCGGCGCTCCGCAGGCAATCAAAATATCCTTTGCGCGGCGGTAATCGGCTGCACCGTGACGCCGTACGGTATCGTCCTCCTGCGGTGGTGCAGTCTGTAAAAGGGCGGCAAACGGTATCGATTTATGCACGTTTTGCGATAGCATATACGAAGAAAGCTCAATCACGGCAAATGCGGCACCCGCACGTCGTGCCGCACGAAGCATACGCTGCACGTCGGCCGCATTCGGCGCCACATATCCGGCCTTTTGAAACTCACCGTCCACGTCAAAGCCATCGGTTGTGAGAGTCGCCACCTTGTGCCCCGCTTGCCGCAACAGGCAGGTCAGCGTATCGGCAACAGAGGTCTTGCCCACCTCGCCCGTAATGCCAAACACCGTCAGCGAGCGCGCGGGATATCCAAAGCACCTGGCGGCAAGCTCACCGAGGTATACACTCGGCTCTTCGGTGGTATAAACGGCCGCATCGGGCGGGAGACCGAGGCCCCTCGCGGCTACAAAGCATCTGCAGCCCCGCGCATAGGCCTCTGCCGCACCGACGTGCCCGTCACACAGAGGCGTACGCACGCAAACGTACACCGTTTGCGCCGAAGCGCAGGCGGGATCGGTCACGATATCCTTGATCTGATAATCATATACGGAAAGCGCACCCCGTGAGCGCTGAAAGGAAAAAGGGGTGAACAGTCTGTCAACTCTCATGTCAGCTCCCCCCCAGCAGCTCCCTTGCGTGGCGCAGAATAAACCGCGCCTCCAGCTCCGCACGATTGCGCACCACAAAATCGTGGTATGCCGTATCGCATTCTATCAGCAGCGGCAGCCGAAAGCCGCTTTCATCCTCGAGATCGCGTAGCACCGACAGTAAGAACTCGTCTGCCAGCGTGGGCGGCGCGAAGATCAGCTTAACGTCGGGCAAAAAGCGAAGGGTGAGGGCTCGTTTTCCCGTCACCACCGTGCTTCCCACGCCGTATCGCTTCTCCATGCGGCGCACACAAGCGTGCCCCTCGGTATTTGAACCCAATATCACGGGGAACAGACATTCCCCCAACAGCTCCTTCAGCTTCATCCCCTCCTTGCATCTTTCTGACTATATTATACTCCAATACGGCATGCAAAACAAGCGAAATTTGTAGATTTCAAAAATTCTCTTGCACCCACAGCGTAAATGGAGTATAATGGTAGCGATCATCAAAAAGGCGGTTGCTTATGAAAAAAGAAAACCTGTTACATATTTTTTCCCATATGCCGAGGCTCGAAACCGAGCGCCTGCTGCTGCGCCCCATGCGCGTGTCTGACGCGGCGGATATGTTTGCGTATGCTTGCGATCCCGAGGTCACGCGTTACCTGCTGTGGCGCCCCCATCCAAACATTGAGCATACGCGCTCCTACCTTGAATATCTCGCGGGGCGTTACCGCCTTGGTATGCACTATGAGTGGGCCGTTATATTAAAAGAGGAAAACCGCATGATCGGCACCTGCGGCTTCGTGTCGATCGATTGCACACACCGAAAGGCTGAGATCGGCTATGTTCTCAATCCGCAATATCGCGGACAGGGCCTTATGCCCGAGGCCGTGCGGCGCGTGCTGGCCTTTGGCTTTGATATGCTCTCCTTGCACCGTATCGAGGCGCGCTATATGGTCGGCAACGACGCCTCACGCCACGTGATGGAGAAGGTAGGCATGACGTTTGAGGGTGTGTGCCGCGAGGCTATGCTTGTCAAGGGCGCCTACCGCGATATCGGCGTGTGTGCCATTCTCGCCCCCGAATACCGCCGTGAATAAACACCCTGCCACACGGCAATACTCCTCCTTGCATCACATGCAAGGAGGTTTTTTATGGCATCTTATACCAAATCCGGCATCGACGTCGCCACACTCAAGGGCACCAAGACCGAGTAAAATCTACACACCGCCCTCTCGGGAGAATCGCAGGCATATCTGCGCTACAAGTGGTTTGAAAAAAAGGCAAAAAACGACGGCTACGTGGAGATTTCTCAGCTCTTTCGCGACACCGCCGATAATGAAATGGCACACGCCGAGCTTTGGTTCCGCTATCTCGGCGGCTACAGCTCAACCGAGCGCAATCTCGATGCCGCAGCAGGAGGCGAGCACTTCGAATGGGCGACCATGTATGCCGAATTTGCCGCAGAGGCGCGCCGCGAGGGCTTTGACGTCATTGCCGATCTTTTCGAACGCGTGGCATCGGTTGAAAAGCAGCACGAGGAAAACTACCGCCAAAAGTTAAATGACATCAAAAACGGCACCGTTTTCACCTCCGCCACCCCCACCACGCGCTGGATCTGCCTCAATTGCGGGTATATCGTCACGGCGCAGGAGCCGCCCGCTATCTGTCCCACTTGTCAGCATCCGCAGGGGTATTTTGCAAAGCAAACGCAGCATTAATTGAAAAATGGCAAGGAAAGCACCGCTTTCCTTGCCATTTTTGTTTGTGATCAGCACACGGGGCGCGTTTATCTGTCCTTAATGGCATCCACAGGCTTCTTCTTCGCAATCTTGTAAACAGGAAGGAAGGAGGAGAGCAACGCCACCACAACGCTGACCAGCAGCATCAGCGCCACCTGGCGCACACCCACGTGGAGCAAGCTGATATTGATACCCGACTTGTGCATCCAGGTATTCAGCGCGATCGTCGTTGCCACCAGGGCCACGATCGCGAGCAGGAAGTTGATCAGAGCAATGATCAGCGCCTCGCTGAAGAAAATCTTGAACACGTCGGAGGAGCGTGCACCCACGGCGCGCAAAATGCCGATCTCACGCTTCTTGTAGGAAATGGAGATGGCAATAAAGTTCATCAGCAGCAGCGAAGCAAAGAGCGCAAAGCCAAGACCCACCCACAAGAAGATCTTTGCACCGATCTCAATGAAGTCGTTAAAGCCGCTAAGCGTGTTCATTACCGCATTTTGCATGGAAAATCTCAGCTCAGGGCCGCTGTCGTAGCTCATCGTCACCAGCTGACGAACCAGATCGGTATTCTCGGCATCAAGGGGCGCTAAGGCAAAGCTCCAAATGCCATCCTCGTGCGGAGCCAGCTCCTGACGGTAGGCGTGCTCCCCCGCGCTGGCCTCATACCATGCGAGATAATCTTGATAAAGCGCATCGCTCACCACCAGATCACGGTTCATACCGGTGGCATCGGCAAAAGTACCGACAATCTTAAAATCATAGGCCTTCAGCGTATCCGTGGTATCGTTTTGATAATCGCGGACAACGTGCTCGAAGGTGATCCCCTCAAGAAGCTGCTCCTCGGTCATACCGGCCAGCTTCAAAACAGCCGCCTTGCTTGCAGCCTCCACACCGGCGAGCGTCGTGGCACCCTCGGCATAGGGCTCATAGTCCGTGTATTCCGACCAAGAGAGGAAGATGCCGATGTAATACTGCCTTGCGGCGTTCTTCTTTTCATCGAGGGAGAGCTCATCCCAATCGCCGCCCGCAATCTCGAAGCCGTTACACGACAGCATCTCCTCTACAAAGCGATCGTTGTCAAGGAAGTAGCCGTTCGCCTCAAGATCGGCAAGGCCAAGGATCTGCGCAAAGAACGAGGTGAAGCGGGTCAGCGAGACCGTTTGGGTCTCGGTCTCTGCATTGAACTCGCTGAAAAATTGGTTGATCTGCCGCACCGCGTCCCAATCGGAAAGCTCGGTGACGGTTATGCCCATCATCTGCGTCAGCTGCGGCAAAAAGTCATTCCATGTGGCAAGCTGGCCATTCACCTCTTCCCAATTCAGCGCATGGCTATATCCGGGGAAGGAGCCGTCATGCTCCGCGCGTATACCCGCATCGTCAAAATAGTACCAAAGAAGCGCAGCCTCACAGCTTGCGGCATCGGTAATAGGCGTATCGTACTGCCCTGCAAAATGCTCGGCAAAGAAGCCGCTGACCTCCAAAACGATATCCGTTCTCGCGGATAGCAACGCGATCTGCTCCTTTAAGGCCGTTTCGCGGCGTGCTGCCACAAGGCGTTCAGCATAGTTAAGGCTCGCATCGGTCTTATCCCACGAGCCTGCGCCAAACAGCGCATCCACGCGGGCTTTCATATCCGCATTCGTCAGCGTCACACTCACCTGGTGGCGCTGCATATCGCTCCACAGGAGCGAGGAGATCACGATCTCGTTTGCACCCAGCACCCCACGGGGCGTCCCATCCAGCCAATTGACGTCGAGGCTCTTCAAAACCGAGCTGTCCGCCACCTGACGCAGGGTCTGGCTCCAGCCGGAGCCGCCGCCAATATACGAGGGCCCCACGACCACGCTGTCAAAGATCACAGCCTTTTTGTCGGGCGTGAGCCCGCTCTCGCCCGAAGCACCATCATCCGCGCGGCTGATCAGCAGATAGGTATTCGCATTCCAACCGTACATATAAGTGCCGAGCTGCTTGTCGTAGGAGAAGGTCTGCTCCGCCACCGTCACAATATCCTCATTGGTAACAAAGCCAAGAGCATGGAAGCTATAGGCAAGCACACTCTCAAGCTCGGAGGTCAGCACCCTATCCACGATCTGGTTGTTGCCCGTGGCAAGCGGATCGTCGGAGGGGATCAGGCTCTGATAGCGGTCGTAATCAAAGCCGGTGTTGACCACACCCACAACGGTAAAGCGATATTCAATATCTCTGTTTTCATAGCGAAGCGTGATGGGCTTATTGAGCACAGATTTGCTCTCCTCGCCCGAGATCTCCAGCGAATCGGCATCGATGCGCACGGTGCCGTTTTCGCCCGCGTACTGGAAGCCGAATTCCTTTAATTGGCGATAAAAGAGCTCGCTGATCGCAATCTCTCCCTTTGCCTGCGGCAGACGCCCCGTCACCGAGAGCCCCGCACTGGCAAGCATATCGTCAGTCATGCTGACAAGACCGGTCAGCTTGCCCGAATACACCGCGTTATACTCAAAATCAACAAAGTTGTTTTTAAGGGAAAAGCCATCGCCGTGATAGCCGTAGCCACCCGTATAGACAGGCACAAAGTCAAGGCCGACCTCGTTTTTCAGATACGCAATGTCGGCATCGTTCAGGGCTGCGGCCTGATAATCCACACTCGACTCGCCGTCGGCTCTGGTGGTGGTCAAGCGCACACCCAAACTCATAGCAGCATAATTGATGTTTTCCTGTCTGATGGAATCGGTGGCCGCGTTGATCTTGTTATAGGCCGCCATGGTATCGGCAAGGCCGAACATGGCAAAGGCCACAAGAGAAAGCAGCACCGTCATCACAAGGCGGAACTTTTTGTGCTTGAGACCCGAGGAACCCATTTTCACGGCGTTTTTCATCGGAAGCCGCGAACGGATAAACTTGGTCTTTTCCTTTTCGTAGGATTTCACCCGAATGTCCCGTTCGGCATCGGTGCTCTCAAACACGTTGGTCGAGCCGTCCTTCGAAATTCCCGCAGCGGAGCGAAGCTCCTCGTTCACGCGCTTGTCACCGGACAAAATGACGTCTCCGCCCGACGAGGCAAGATATGCATTGATCATTTCAAGATCGGAGGCGGTCAGCTTATAGCCACCCTCAATGCGCAAAATATGATCGTTAATCGCGTGCACACCTGCAGAAAGCTGCTTTGCCGCGTGCGCGTGCTTGGTCACGTCCTCAATGACGCGTCCGTCCGACAGCTCGATGATGCGGTCGGCATATCGCTCGGCAAAATCTCTGTCGTGCGAGACGACCAGCACCAGCTTCTCGCGGGAAAGCTCCTTCAGGGTATCAAAGATCTGCTTACCCGTATTGGAATCCAGCGCGCCCGTCGGCTCGTCGGCCATGATGATCTGCGGCTCCTTGACCAGCGCGCGGGCAATTGCCACGCGCTGCTTCTGGCCGCCCGAGAGCTCGTTGGGCTTGCGGTGCGCGTAATTGGTAAGATCTACCTGCGCGAGGATCTCATTGATCTTCTCATCCGTGGCCTTTTTGCCCTGCAGCTCAAGCGCAAGGCCGATGTTGGCACCCACCGAGAAATCGTCGAGCACGTTGTATTCCTGGAAGATAAAGCCGATGAAGGTGTTGCGATATGCGTCAAAATCCGACCCTACAAAGTCGTTTGAGGATTTTCCCTTGATGATAAATTCTCCCTCGTCGTAGCTGTCAAGCCCGCCCATGACGTTCATGAGCGTTGATTTACCGCTAACGGACTTACCGAGAATGAACACCATACCCGATTCGGGGAAGGTGATGCTGACCTTGTCTAACGCTTTGACTTCCTCGCCGGTTTTGGAGCGATAGATCTTGGTCACGTTGCGTATCTCAAGCATGATTGTTACCTCCTTAATAGGTTGGATTCATTATATATGATTTTCGCCTTTTTTGCAATAGCTCGCAAAGATTTTTTCGCGCGCATGCATCCCCGCAAAAAGGGTGCCGCACTCAACCGCGTGCGGCACCCTTTTGATTAAAATATAGACATGATCATCAAGATCACAATGATGACAGGCAGCGCATAGGTCATATAGTAGCGCAGAATGCGCGGAAACCTCAAGCCTGTGCCGGAGTTGACCTCGTCGTAAAAATGATTCCAACCCCAACCAAAGCGAGAGGTACAGAAAAGCACGTACATCAGACTACCGACAGGGAGAAGAATATTGGATACGGTAAAGTCCTCCAGGTCAAGGAAGCCCTTGCCGCCAATGGTAAAGCCCGACCAGATGTTCAGGCTGAATACCGCGGGCAGCGCCAGCACCATCATCAAGCCGATGTTGATGAGTGCCACGGTACGGCGGTTCAGCTTGGTGAGCTCAAGCCAGAAGGACATGATATTCTCAAACACGGCAATAACGGTGGAGTAGGCCGCAAAGATCATAAACAGGAAGAAGAAGGTACCCACAATGCGACCGCCGGGCATATTGTTAAAAATGGAGGAAAGCGTGGTAAAGAGGAAGGATGCACCAACCGTGGAGGCATCGGCATTCACGCCGCCCGCAAAGGTAAAGCATGCGGGAAAGACGATAAAGCCGGAACAAAGCGCCACGAAGGTATCAAGGCTCGTGATGGTGATCGCCTCACCGAGGAGCGAACGGTTCTTGTCGATATAGCTGCCGAAAATAGCAATGGAACCGATGCCGATGGAGAGGGTAAAGAAGGCCTGACCCATGGCAGCCGAAATAATGGTGCCAAGCTGACCGTTCTTGATCGGCTCCACGGAGGGCACGAGATAGAACTTGAGACCCTCGCCCGCACCGTCAAGCGTGCAGCAATATACGGCAAGGCCGATAATGAGCGCGAAAAGCAGGATCATCATCACCTTGGTAATACGCTCCACGCCCTTTTGCAGGCCGAGAGAGCAAATAAGAAAACCAATTAAGATCGTAGCAAACGTGGTGCCCAGCTGCAGCCAGGTGTTCGAAACGGTCTGCCCGAAGAAGGCGCCGAGCTCAGCCGCGGTTTTTCCTTCCATTACGGCACCGCCCGTGAGATACTGCCAGAAGTAGATCAGCATCCAGCCGGCGATCACCGTGTAAAACATCATCAAAAGATAATTGCCGCCAATGCCGAGGAATTTCATCAGATGCCATTTCTGCTTCGGCTTTTCGAGCACCTCAAAGGAGGAGGCAATACTGCGTTGGCTGGCGCGACCTACGGCAAGCTCCGTGCACATAACGGGAATGCCGAGCAAAAGCAAAAAGGCAAGGTAGATCAGCACGAACAGCGCGCCGCCGTATGCACCCGTAATAATGGGGAAACGGTAAACGTTACCAAGACCGATGGCACAGCCCGCGGAAATCAGAATAAATCCGAGACGCGAGCCAAATTTTTCTCTTTCTTGCATGATAAAGTCCTCTTTCCGTTAAGATATACTTTATTATATCCCACACGCAAAAATTTGTCAACCGCCCGCAGGACAAAAGATTTCTGCAAAAAAAGCGCAACGGCCGCACCATTGCGCCGCCGTTGCGCTTTTACTTCACGTCTTCTCATAGTGCCCAAAAAGCACCCAACAATATTATTATAACACAAGCCTCACGCCTTGTAAAGAGAAAAATGTGCAACATGGACATTTTCTGCGAAATAAATAAAAAATAGTTGTTTATTTCTTACAAATTGCCAATTGTCAGCGCCCCCAAAATGTGCTATACTGAAAGCGAAGAAAAGAGGAGGTACAGTCCGATGAAAACCTAACCCCCCACTTCAGCTACTATCACAAAGAGAGGTACGGACCCATGAGAACCTAACCCAAGGCTCCCTCAACAAAATCGGCGATTTGAAGCGTGTGTTTGAGTGAACGGGCGGGAGGCCCGCTGATATGTAGAGTGTGATATAAACTCAAATCGCAACACCGTGGAGCCGCACCAATCTCGCCTTTTGCAAGCTCACTATACCGAAAACCAAGGGTATTCTCCTTAGAGAATTTTTAAAAAGTGTGTTTTGCGTGCGTATGGGGACAGAAGCAAAGGGTAGACAACAGAAAGAGAGGATCACAAAAGATGTTAGATATCAAGAGCGAACAGAAATGACCCTTGATCGTTGCGAGAGCAAGATCAAGGGTCATTTCTTTTTTTGTGCCCGCACGCCGGAAGCACAAACGATTTTGATCAATTTGTGAAAGAAAAGCTCTTGACAAACGGGAGCGCGCATTTTATACTTCTATTGTAGGCTATCCTTGCCAAAGGGGCACGACAATGAGCCGCCACCTTACCCATCCCCAAAAACGCGCCGATTCTATACCGTCCCCACGGTAAGATCCTATTCTTGATGCCATAAAGGAGACCGCTATGCTGCTGTATATCATTCGCCACGGTGACCCCAACTACAAAACAGATTCCCTCACTCCACGCGGCCAATTGCAGGCCGAAGCTGTGGCCAAGCGCCTGGTGGCCTCAGGCATTGACCGCATCTTCACCTCACCGATGGGTCGCGCACGTCAAACCGCTGAGCCCACCTGCCGTGCCCTGGGGCTTGACTATACCGTAGAGGACTGGACGCACGAAATTGAGGACGAGCGCCTAACGCCCTACCCCGACGGGAAGCTCAAATCGATCTCAGTGCTCCCCAACACCGTTTTCCGCGAAAATGGCAACGTTGACCTCTCCTACGAAGATAGCTTTACGTGTACGGGCATCAACCAAACACAAATGGACAAGGCCGTGCGCTTTATCGAGCAACACGGTGACGACTTTTTAGAGCGACTTGGCTACAAAAAAGAAAACGGCGTTTACCGTATTCTGCAGCCAAATGAGGAGCGTGTGGCGCTGTTTTGCCACGCGGCCTTCTCTCGCGCGTGGCTCTCTACCCTCCTGCACGTGCCGTTGCACCTCATGTGGGGCTCCTTTATCTACACCCACACGGGCGTCACGGTTCTGCATTTCAAAAACTACGAAAGCGGCTTTACCGCACCCCGTTGCCTGTCGTTTTGCGATATGTCTCACCTCTTCGCGGCAGGCCTTGACATGAAATTTGATAACGGCATCGAGATCTGATGCGGCAAACAAAAAAGCCCGCACGGCACGCCTTTCGGCGTGCCGTGCGGGCTTTTTTGATCAGTCTGCCACGTAGTTGTGGTTATAAAGCAACGCATAGCCGAGATCAAGACCGTAATCGGCCAGCTTGATCTCCAGCAAGATATACTCATGCGTCGTGTCCACGCTGCCATCCGCAGGAAGATCCTTGGCATTGATAATGCCGCCCTGCTGATAGCCGGGATAAACCGCCTCACTGGCATTGACCGTGCCGGTGGTGAAGTCGTGGAAGATGAAGGTCACAAACCCAAACTCACCCTCGGCATTCATCATGTGAGCGATCGCCGTGGGATTGCTCTGGTACGGCGCCAATACACCCTGCAAAATGGTGGGAACGGTCAGGCCGCCCGCACCGTACTTGGAAAGATAGATCGTGTTGCCGTTGTTCAGATTCTGCGTGGTATCAATGACACCGGCAAAGGTGATCTTTTGCACCTGATTCAAACCGTCGCCCGCACGGGAGGAATTACTGGGCACCATCTCAAGACCCGCCGCACCGCACTTGCCGAAGGTCATGTCACCAAAGGTGATAATAGAGCCCTCGGTCTCGATGCCGTTGGAGAAGCAGTTATACACGGTAATGTCATCGACTGTGCTGTCGCTAACGACATGACGGAAACGCAATCCTACATTACAACGCGAGGCGATAATGTTGCTCATTTCCAAGTGATATACAACATCATAATCAGCCGAACCGACCTGAATGCCTGCGTTATAGGAGCCAAGAGGACGGTGGCCACTGAGATCTCCCGAGAAATCAATGGGCGTGTTGCCAACCACCTCAAGATCAAAGATCTTCACGCTGTGCTGTCTGCCGGCCACTTGCATGGGATCGGCCGCATCGGGCGAGATCACCAGCAACGCGGATATGTTAGAGAGATCATAGCCTTGATTATTCAGCGCATCAATCTCCGCCTTGGTCACAACGCGCAGCTGAGAGCCGTCGATCTTATGGCGGTTACCGTTAATATATACGTTCTTATTGTAAGCATTGATATGTGAGCCCCAAAGAACATCCTGCCAGCTCTGCTCGGCTGCTGCCTTCAGTGCCGTGGAAGGAACCAAATCATAGCCGTAAGTATAGCTGCCTGCACCGACAGGCTTCTCGGTCACAACGATATTTACGATCTCACCGTTGTAGGCATTGCTCTCAAGCAGCGTCTTGAGCTCGGTATAATCCGAAACATTATAGCCGTTATTTACATAAAAGCTATAGGAGGCCGAGACTTCGTTGCGGCTGCCCGAATCGGAGGAAACGGTTACCGTCACGCGGCCCTGCTTCTTAAAGGTGATCTTGCCGTCAGCCCAGGTAGCCACTTCATCACCCGTGCTGCCATCCTCATGGGTAAAGCTATATTTCAGCGTTGTGCAAACGTTGGTGCCAAGTGCGGCTGCATCAAAGGGCAAGCGGTCTGCAAGACCCGTGCCGGGATCTACCATGGAAATATTGTAGGTAAGATTTTGACGCTCGGTAAACACATCGGGAAGCTTCACCGCGTCGGGCGGTACGATCACCTTTACTGTTGCGGTCTTAGAAATGTTTGTACCCGCCAAGCTAACACGCAATACGGCCTCGCCGTGACCCAGCGCCGTAAAGGAGCAGATGTTGCCATCGGGCACCAGCGCAAGGAACTCCGCACCGCTGATCAGCTCAAAGGTCACATTGCGATCAGTCACGGGCTGCAGCTTGCTATTCAGAATCTCGACATCAAGCAGCGTAGCCGATGTGCCGTTGCGGTCAACGGTCAGCGCATTTTGCGAAAGCAGCAGCAGGAAGGATTCCTCCTCCTCACCCACGGTAAAGGTCAGCTCATTACTCTCAATCTCGCCGCATTTTGCTTTGATCTTGATGGTGCTGCCGTCAGCAGCATCGGCATTGACCGTCAGCACGTCGCCCGAAACGGCACAAAGCGAAGCACCCTCGGTGATGACCCACTCCACGGTGCCAAAAGCACCGGCAGGGCTGAGAGCCTTTTGCAAATTGGCATAGGAGCCGCCGGGCACGAAGGACTTCGAGGCAGAAACGGTAATACCCGTAACGGGGACATTGACGGTCACGGTGACGGTATTGGATGTCAGCTCCTTATAGGTCGCCGAAAGCTCTATCACCGTGCCATGTGCCGCATTCTGCGCAATCGTGAGCTTGGTTCCCACAAGCGTGGCGGCCTCTGCACCTTTGGTAACGGTAAGCTCCGCATCGTCTGCGGCGATAGCCTGTCCGTTCTCCGTCAGGCTCACCGTCACGGTTACGATCTCGCCGCGCTGCGCCGTGGCTTTATCGGCAGATATCGATATATTGTTTTCGGGGATATCCACTGTAACGGTAATGGCATTGGAGATCAGTCCGTCCATTTTGGCCACCACGGTGATGGTAGCGCCATCGGCGGCGGTTGCACCGATCGTCAGCTTATTGCCATCCAACGTAGCAAACTCGGCGCCTGCGGTGATCTCATAGGTCGCGGCATCCGTGAGGGCTTCGCCCTTTTTGGTCACATGAACTGTGCTGAAGATCACCACTTCGCCGTGTTTGGCAGTGGTCTTGTCTGCGGAAAGTCGCAAAGAGTCCTTTTCGCCGCAGGAGACAAAGGTCACCAGTAATAGCGAAAGGATACAAAGAAGAATAAGTGCATTTTTAAAGAGCTTCATGATGAATACCTCCTTTTGAAGCTGTTTTACAAGGGTCAACCGATCCAGGCAATACGAATTTCTGCGCGATAAGTGGGATTGTTCGCATCACCTACGTAAACTTCCACCACCACGATATCCGACTGGGTAAAGCTGAGAACACCGCTGTCATCCAGAGTTGCACCGTCACCCGACAAAATGCGGAAACGGATATCCTCGGTTGCGATCTTTTCTTGATCGACCTTCAAGCAAACGGCAAGATCAACTGTGGACACCGCGGATATATAACCCGTGCCCGTTTGCTGCATGCCCTCCACACCCGACAGATCAAAGAAGAGCGGCGGCGTATCATCCGTTACGGTAACCACGCAGGTATCGGTAAAGCCGCCGTCCTTGGTGGTAACAGTCACAGTAGCCGTGCCTGCACCAACTGCGGTAAGCTTACCAATCGCGCTAACGGTCACCACATCGGGATCGCTGGTCGTGTAAGTCACGTGTTTATTCAGAGCCGCATACGGTTCCACGATCACCTGCAAGTCGCTGCGCTCACCGATCATCATTTGCAAAGCTTCGGGCAGCAGAGTTACACCCGTTACTTGATCGGCCTTGACGCTGACGCTCAGCATGGCGGTTTTGTTTCCGTCGGCAGTTCTAACGATAATAACGGCGCTGCCCGCACCAACTCCGGTGACCGCACCCGTACTATCCACCGTGCAAACAGCCTCGTCCGAGGAGCTATAGCTCACGCGCTTATCTGCCGAAAGCTCGGGATAGATCTTGATAAAGGTGGGCTTGGTCTCACCCATACCGAGGACAAGCACCGTGTCCCCCGCCAGGTCCGCCCCCGCATCATCCACAAACACCACACGCTCCACCGCAATGTGCTGATAGGTCGAAAGAATACGCCCGGCAAACGCAATGGTAATCAGTAAGACGATGGGAAGCAGTATCAAAATAAGAATAACTGTTTTTTTCATAGAAAACTCACATTTCGATTTGATCGTATGCCAACTGAACACGGAGGATCAGCATCCATATGCGCCAAAGTGCAAAGAAAAGAGCGATCGCAATCAGCACAAGATACGGAAGCACGGCGTGCTTGGCGGTAGATTGCAGAATCAGGAAAAGACCCATCAAAAAGCCAATCACAAGCCCCAAAATCAACGCACGCGGCGTGCTCTTACCGGCAATCGAGGACTCCTCGTCGCCCTGCATGCTAACAGTGGGATTCTTAATATCCATATCAAGACAAAGGGCAATGTGGCCAATCGCGGCAAACCCCACAGCAATGCTGCCAAGCAAAACCTGCCACACGGGGTAGGTAAAGCAGGACAATACCGCGGTAGCCGTCAACGCTCCCAGCGTAAAGATCGCATTAAACGTCAGCTTAGCAAAAACCTGTGTAAAATAGCCTACGGGAATGATTTTCGAGGTGTAAAAATTCGCACCGTCGCGTGAGATAGCCGAAGCTGAAGAAATGTTCGACAGCATGGCCATGATCGCCACGATCATCACGTGCGAGCCCGCGATCATATTCTCACCTGCTTGATTGACGGTCACGGTCATGAGCAAGCGGTCATAGGACAGAACGATAAAGGGCATAAGCAACGTGAAAAGAAAATATTGAAAAACCTCTGAGGGAGAGCGGAAAATGCAAAGCGCCTCCTTCTTGATCAAGCTGATAAAGGGAATGTCACGGCGGAATCGGTTGCGTCGCGCACGGGATGTCACAATGCGATTTTCAAGCTGCGGCATGGCAATACGGAAATAAAACGGGCGAATAATCAACACCGTTGCAACCATAAGAACAGCGCAAAGTGCCAGGAAAAGCGGAATTCGATACCACAAAGAAAAGGAAAGCATAGCCTGCGCCAATTGATAGTAGACAGGCACACGGCTGCCAACAGATAGCACCGCGGCATTGATCTCTGAAACGACCTGCATCTGCTGCTCTACGATACGAAAGCTGCCCGCCATCGCGGAGATCAGCGAAATATACGCCGAAAGTCCCACCGCCACAAGCGTGAGCAGCACCAAAATGGCAAGAACGGTGTGTCGCCGTAAAAACGCCAATATCTTCATGACGGGGATGCTGAGAAAGGCCGCAATGATAATGGGAAACACAGGTAAAAGGAGCAAATACAGCAAAGCGGCGCTATAATAGCTTGCACCAAGACCACCGAAAACGCCAAGGCAAAGGAAAAGCGGCAACAAGAGCAAGGCGTTAAATGCAAGCTCTTTAAAATAGATGAGTAAAACCTTTGAAATGAAAAATTGGTTGGGGGTCACGGGCAGACAGATCAGCAGCTCGTTATCCCGCGAAAGATAGAGTGTACCGATCACGTTACCCACGGTGAACACGAGCGTGATCGCCTGCATGATCAGCAAGATCAGTGCGATCAGCTCGGCATTGATCGTGAAGCCCAGCAAAAACACGCGTGTGAACGCAAATGCAAGTGCGGCAATAACGGCAATCAGCAGCACCAATATCTTGCATACTGCCACGCCCATTTTGCGTGGTGAAGCGGTCTTGAGCAGATCGGTGTGATTGTCGATCTGCAGCCGCAAAAGATTTAGGATCTTACGCATCAGACACCCTCACCCTCGGTCTCGCCGATCACGTTCATAAATATCTCCTCAAGGGAACGCCCCTCGGCGCGAAGCTCGGCAAGATCATAAACGCCCTGCAGCTTACCCTTCTGAATGATGCAGCAACGGTTACAAAGATTTTCCACCACATCAAGAATGTGTGAGCTGAAAAACACCGTATTTCCTGCCGCAGCATGCCGCTTCATCACCTTTTTCAGCTGGTAAGCGCTTTGCGGATCAAGACCCGTAAGGGGCTCGTCCAACACCCAGAGCTTCGGATCATGTATGAGCGCACCGATCACAGAAATCTTCTGCTTCATACCGTGCGAATAGCTCTTAATGGGCGTATCAAATGCATCCTTTAATTTGAATATCTCAAGCAGATCCTCGCACCGCTGGGCCACACGCTCGGAGGGTACACTGTAAAGATTGGCAATATGGGTCACGTATTCACGTCCCGTCAAGCGCTCAAATACCGCGTGGTTGTCCGATACGTAGCCGATCTGCATTTTCGCCTGAAGCGGCGCGGTCTTGATCGAAACACCGTCAATCAGTATATCACCCTGCTGAAAGGGATGAATGCCGACAAGTGCCTTAATGGTGGTGCTTTTTCCCGCACCGTTTGAACCGAGAAAGCCATAGATCTCTCCTGCACGCAACGAAATGGAAAGATCCTCCACGGCGTTGACGGAAGAGCCCGCATAGCTCTTAGTTAAATGCTGTATTTCTAACATGGCAAAGCCTCCATATCAATCTTGAAAGTCGCGAGGGCGACCCGTCGGTCTGCCGCGACGTTGCTCCAAAAGATCAAGTCCCGCATTGCGCAAGCGCAAATGATCGTCCTCCACGGTGTAGCAAAACAGCGTAAACCGATAAAAGACCAAACAAAGCATCAAAAAAGCAATGAAAACAAAAATCATCATCAAGGGATAAAACGTATAGGCTCCCAACGTAACGGAAAACACATCCACAAAGCCAATAAAGGAAACAAAGCTCTTGGCCTTGTCAAGGTCAAACATGAAAAAGTAATTGACCTCCTCGCCTGTATAATCGGAAAAGATATTTAACATGCCGCCGCCGATCACGCAGAACACAAAATAGCAGGAAAAGCCGATCAGCATATATTTCAGCGAACGGCGCGTCAGGCGCGGGAAGATGCGCAATCCCATGGCAAGCACGGGAATCATCAGCACCAGCGAATGCTCAAATATATAGTGCAAATTCCAAAAGCCAAGCCCCGTGGTGGCAAAATCGGGAGACAGGATTGCGATCAGAGTACCCGTCACGTTGACGATAAAGCAAAACTGGAAAAAGCGCGGGAGCTTCAAAGGAATGACAAGCATATAGAAAAAAGCGGCCAAATTGCAAAGCTGAATGGGCAAGCGCGGCAAATTAAAGCCCATTAAGTACAGCGAATTATAGTGGAAAAAGAGCACAAGGGAAAGAAACAGGCACAAATTATAGCGATCCTCGCGGCTGCGGAAGCGAAAAATGTGATAAAGCACAAGTGTCGCCACTGCCAGCACAGCAAGCCAAACCAAATGATAGGTGCCAAAGGTGGTGGCTCGCAAAGAGGAATAACCGACCAGAGCCTGCGGCACGTAGGACGGCATGGTCAAAAAGGCCACAAACGGAAGCGAGATCAAGAAACGCCCCCATTCTCTCGCATCTCGCACACGGAGCAGGTGACGCTCACGAATGGCCAAACACAAAACGATCGCCATGGCAAGCACCAGCTCCAACACGAAATAAGCGTATCTGAAGGCCGGCGGTGCAAAAATGCCTCTCCCCGTATCCTGCAGGAAATACGGCATAAAGCGTTCAAAAAACACAGCACTGAGAACCGCAAAGGGCAAACAATAATAGCAAGCCAGATTGCGGAATAAGCGGCTCTTGGTAAACACTGCCATAGGCAATACCGCATAGTGCGCAAAATACCCCCAGCGGAGAACGGTGGAAAGAACGTCGGTAGATTCATAGTAAACCGTATCCATGAGTCCGCCGTTTATCACGTAGATAAAGCCGTCACAAAGCATAAAGCGGAAGAAGCCAATGGCACAAAAAAGCACCGTCATCACCCTCAGCCCTTTAAAAAACGAAGCATCCGTTCGGCGCGCAAACAGCACAAGCACCAATGCTGTCACCAACGCCGCCGTTGCCAATGTAATCATCCAATACATCTATCAAACTCCTTTGGGGCAAGCATACCCACACCCCTCAATTCGCATAATATAATAATATGTACAAGCCACATATGACCTTTTGATTATACCATAATCCTCCTTCTACCGCAAGGCTTTTCCATGCGCGTTGTGCAGAATGCACAATTTCCATGTACAACCTGTCGAATTTCCCCCTGTAATTGTTATCCTTAATTTGCACATTTTGAGCACTTGTTCAAAATGGTATGTGCAACGGTTTTTTTTGATAAATTCGCTGTTAAAAAACGGCCATCCCTTAACGGATAGCCGTTTTCTTGCTTTTTTGAAATAGCGGCTTGTCACTCGAACAAAGCCAGGAGCCGATGACCATCAGGCCAAGCGCAATAAAATAGGTGTGTGGGGGCCACTCGCGGAAGATGATCAGCGAGAGCAGCGCACCGATAAAGGGCGCCACCGCGTAATAAGCGCTGGTGCGTGCCGCACCTAAGAGGCGCTGCGCATACACATAGAAAAATATGCTGAGACCATACGCCACAAATCCCACGCAAAGCACCGCAAATATGCTCCAAAGCACCGTGACGCGCTCGCCCGTGAAAAATCCGATCATCACCGAAGCAAGACCCGAAAAAATGCCCTTCAGCAAAACGATCTGCAGCGGATCTCCCGCCGAGAGCTTCCTCGTGCAATTATTTTCAAAGCCCCAGCACACGCAGGCAAGCAGAACGAGCAAGGAGCCGCGGGAAAACTGCAAAGAGGTGATATCCTCAAAACAGAGCAGCGCGCAGGACAAAACCACAAATAAAATGCCCGTCCAAAGCCGTGGGCTGATCTTTTCCTTAAAGATGGCCAGCGCGATCACAGCCGTTGCCACGATCTCAAAATTATTCAGCAGCGAAGCGCTTGCTGCGGTGGTCGCGCGCAAGCCAAAAAGTAAGCAAATGGGGGCTGCGATATCAAGAAGGATCATCGCCAGCACAAAGGGTAGATCTTTTTTGGTGAAGCCCGCCTCAGATCTCCGATGACCGCCCAAGCGTCCCGCAAGTGCGATCACACCCATGCCAAGCCCTGCGCCGACATAAAGAAATCCCGCCATCAGCGTGGGTGGCATATAGGCAAGTAAAATTTTGGATAGCGGCGAATTGATGGCATACAGCGCTGCCGCCAAAACAGCAAGGGGAATGCCCTTTTTTACGGATCTGCTCATATCAATGATCAACAGCCCCCTCGACTACGCAGTCAGGCTCTGCCACGCACGCGGTCTCACCTGCGCTCGCCAAAGCCTGCCGTGCGGTTCGCCTTTTTTGCACGAGGTAATATGCACCGTAAAAGCAAAGAATGTATAGAACGAAAAGCAACACCACGCTCATAGGATACAGGATCTTGTTTCCTCCCACCAGCGCATATATCAGTTCATAGGGCGTGCCGTCTCCGCGCACCAAAAACATATAATTGTAATCAAGCAGGCTGTTTGCCACCGCTGCGCTGCCGCAAAAGGCGAGCAGAATGGCAAAGGTGATGGGGATATTTTTCCGCTTCATGCTCGTCATGCCCGAAAAGGCGATGTAAAGCGAGCAAAAGCCCGCAATCGAGTGCGTGATGCCCGATATCATATTATCAAACCCAAGCACGGGGTAAGAACCGTAATTATTCCCTGCCCCATAGGTGCCCAAAACCGCACCGAGAATACCGAAGATCAGCACAAAATCAAGCGCCGCCTGCTTCATTCTGCCGCGCGAGAAGGCCGCGATCGGAATTGCGATCAATTGAATGCTGCACAAAAACAGGGGCAGCTCGTAAAGCCATTCCATGGGATCCGCGGCACGCAGACAAAGAATCACGATCTTAAAAAGCTCCAACGAGTCAATCACAATCGCGGCAACCGTCAGCACGCGATTTTTTTGGCGGTCATCTCCCGTGCAATTACGTCGCCCCAAAAGCCACGCTGCCGTAACCATCAAAGCCATCAGGCTCGTCACAAATAAAAGATGCTGCCAGGACAAAAAGCCCTCGGGCTCACGCGTATATCCGTCCCATCCGAAAAATTCTTTCATATGTACTCCTACCAATGCTTTTGCAGCCGGCGCCGCGTGGCGGCACCGACACAGGCGTTCCTCTCGGAAACGTGATCTCATTATATCACATTGTCGCAGATAAGTAAATACCCTGCGTCAACATACCTGCAAGCGAACAAACCCCTGCAGTACATTTCGTTGTGTTCTTAGCGGAAAACTAAAAAAATCTCGGTAAGTGCGAGCATCGCATTTGACCGATCAAATCAAGTGGGCTAAGCCCAAACCCTTATACAAACAAAAAGAGCAAACACGCAAGGCAAAAAATCTTGTGTGTCTGCTCTTTTTCTGTTGGGGTTAGTTTAGAGTTATAAGGCTCACTCTGCTCGCCGTTATGAATTTGCTGCGCATATGATTGCCCTTGTAGCTTAAAACTTGGCGAAGCCAATCATAACTATGCGAAGCATATCATAACTCATAACTTGCCCGCAAGGGCAATCATAGTATAGCGTGATACTCCGTTAAGGGTATCACGCTATAACGCTATGCTTTTTGATTGTCATGCAGGTTTAAATATTTGATATAATACTTCCAATCCTCGCGGCTGAAATAATGCTTTCCCGCGCGCAAATGATATCCGATCATTCCCTCGTGAAAGTAATCCCCCGCTTCGGGCAAGGCAGCGGCGTGAACAAAGCCCCGGCCGCAGCTTTTCTCGTAATATGCGCTTGCTGCCACGCAGGCCAGATACTCGTTATGTGGGCACGCCCACAGATCCTCGGCAGCACTTGCAACATACACGCGGTGGGGAGCGTTGGCGGCGATCAGATAATGCTGATCAAAGGGCAACGCATCCTCGTGATCGGCATATTTTTGATAATTCTCACAAAACCAATAGGGGAATTTCTCTGTGATTGCCCGTACGGTTTCCCCCGATTTTCCTCGGGACAACGCGGCACCGCAGCACCCCGAATCGTTGGAAAACGCACAATAAAAGCGCTCGTCAAGCGCCCCTGCGAGCAAGGCCGTTTTTCCCAGTCTCGAATGCCCCGCCACGCTGATCCTTGCGTGATCGAGCTCCGGCAAGGTCTGCGCGTAATCCATGACCGCGCACGCGGCAAAGGCCCACAGTCCGATCTTGCCGCACGCATGGCTGTCTCGCTTTCCGTCCGGCCAAAGAACACCCGCAAGGCCGTCGGTGAAATCCGCATTATCCGCCGACACGTCTTGATAGCAAAACGTCAGCGTTGCCCACCCCTCATCGACAAGCTCCTCGGTCGGCTGATAGCGGTCGGGAATCAGGTCTCTGAAGTTAATGTGAATGAAGCATGGCACGGGCGCGCTCTTCCCCTTCGGGCACACGTAATATACCGGAAAGGAAAATTCGCCCCAATCCGCCTTGCAATGCAAGCGCAAGGTGCAAAGATCCGCCTTGCCCGCACAAAAGCTCCGGTCACATTTTTCAAGCGTGGCGGTGACCGCATAGGGCGCGGAGGGCAACATGCCGTATTCTTCCCGTAACAGCAGATCTACGATTTCCTTTTTATCCATATGAAGTGGATCGGGTAAGCCTTTTAAAATATCTGTCATATGCTTTCCGCCTTATTTTTCATTGGTGAGATTATAGGTTGGAAAAAGCTCACGCCAAACGTCGGTATGTGCCTGACAGTCAAGATAATGCGCAAAGAAATGGTTGTCTCTCTCGGTCGATTCCTCGCGGCACGCGTTGCCGATCGCCTTGCTGTAGATGTCCTTTTTGGATTGACAGAAGGCATGCCAGCCCTCTCGCCATTCCCCGTTTAAAAGCGTTTGGCTTCGCTTGGAAAATGCCTGCATCATCGTTTCTTTCTCGTCAGCCGTGGCAAGTCGGATGCCGTGCTCCTCGGTTTTCACGGGAATAAACGAGATCTCATGCGTCACGGTGTCGTATTCCACCGCCATACCGCTGCGCCACATTTCAAGCGGATGGGGCTTCGCAGAAACAAAATGAAAATTACCCTGACCGTACAAAATATGGCAATCGCCGTATTTCTCATAGGTGCCGATGCAATGGCTGTGCTGACAAAGCACCACATCCGCACCGTTTCTTGCCATCGCGTGACAAAGCTTCAAGAGACGCGGCGAGGGATATTCGCAAAATTCCTTGCCGCCGTGATAGATCACGATCACCCTGTCGTGCGTCGCCTTGGCAGCACGGATATCCTCAATGGTATCGTACTCGTCGTACGGCCGCGAGCCCATTCTGTCATCAAGCGCGTAGGAGTACTCACGCTCACACACCGCAATGAGGCAAATTTTTTCACCGTGGCGCGTGACCGTGTAATTTTTTCGCGCATCCTCGTAATCGCTTCCAAAGCCCGTCACGTCAATGCCCTGCTCGTTTAATGCCCGAACGGTATCGGTTGCGCCCTTGATGCCGTAATCAAATACGTGATTGTTGCTAAGGCCGCAGCAGCTGACACCAAGCGATTTCAGCACCGCCGCCGTCTCAGGCGGCGCCTTGAGATTGGGACCGAATTTCAAAATAGCGCCTTCATGCTCGGTCAGCGCGCACTCTAAGTTGGCAAAAATAAAATCTCTTTTTTCAAAAACGGAAACCGCGTCCCCAAACAACTCGGAAATGTTTTGCTCCCGAAAGAACGGCGCCGTGGCCTCCGTCGGGCAAATGTCACCCAGCAATAACGTTTTCATATGAACCTCCGTATCTCACTTGTACAAAATTAAACTTGACTATCCGTGGCAGAACCACTATAATAATTATAATGCCGCAGCATTTTCAAATCAATAAAGGATTTTAAGTCATTGAATTATTTTATGCACTATTTTAAGATAGAGGAGCACGCCTATGAACGCATACATCGTAAAAGACATCTCTCACTACTGTCATATTTCGGTCAACAGATGCACGCGCATGGCCAAATTCATCATTCCCTATTACGATCTTACCTTTGTGCTAAAAGGCAGCATGACCTACGTGGCTGACAACCGAGAATACACTCTCAAAGAAAACGATGCCATTCTTCTGCCGCCGGGAACCGCACGCCAAAGGCTTGAAGGCACGCAAAGGGTACAATACGTCAGCTTTAATTTTCAAATCTATGAGGATCGCGAATTATCCGTGCCTCCTTTCTTAAAAAACGTCATCACACAGGATATCCGCAAGCTGGTCGGCGTTTTTTCGCAAAGCCACCTTTCACCGCTGTATCATTCAAAGCAAAAGCTGCACAACGTGCTAAACTATATTCTGTTTGAAATTTTCGATGCCGCCTCCTTTCAAAGCAACCATCCCGAGGTGATCAAGATCGAAAAATTCATAGATGAAAATATTTCAAAGCAAATCACACTGAGAACCGTCAGCGAGTACGTGCATCTATCCAAAGAATACGTTGCGTATATTTTTAAAAAGAATGTTGGCAAAACGGTCATCGAATACATCAACGAACGAAAAATGCTGCTTGCAAAAAACATGATACAGTCGGGAGAGGTATCCCTCGGAGACGTTGCAAAAAATCTCGGCTATGAAAACTACGGCTACTTTTCAAGAATTTTTAAAAAGCACTTCAATACCTCACCGGGGCATTTCAAAAAATCATCTCACAGTTAACGGCTAAAAAGGGGCACGCGTCGGTTTCATCCATACGGATAAAACCGACGCGTGCCTGCTTTCTCGTGATAAGACAACCTTGATTGCTCAGAGTTCGTATTTTTTATTTGGTGCGGGTAAGAGAACCTTGCCCCGCTTTCTGCGGCTCTGCCGCAGACGCTTGAAGAACGCCTTGGCGACAATGTCGCCATTTGCCAAGGCGAAATCGGCGTTCTTCTCTGCGGCGATACTATGCTTGCAGATTTTTCAGTTACAGCGCGCCGCAGGGTTCAAGCCGAACCTGTACCAAAACAAAAATGGCACCCGATTGGGTGCCATTTTTGTTTTGGTGCACCTTGTGAAAACAAGGTTGAACTTTCAAGTTCTTCAAGGCTTATAGTTTCTTCTTTACCGTTTCCGTTATAAACGATTTTGAACGAATCGTCATAAACGAATATTGCATTGATAAAGGTGTCAATTATTTTCCG
>JAFTKK010000017.1 GCA_017453325.1 Clostridia bacterium | reverse complement strand
CCGTAGGGCTTATGTGCTCGGTTCCGCTACGGCTACCCGTTAAACGGGTAAAAAACACAAATCCCCGGCGTCAAAAAGCCTACCCTCGCCTTTTTGACGCGAAGAGGGTGTCTCAAATTACCATTTGAGACACCCTCTTTTATTTCAAATCATGGTTTAAATTTTCTTTCATATCACGCCGAATGTCGCAAACAATAAAAGCAAAAGGATAGGTAACGGTATGGAAAAAACTTCAAAAAAGGATATGCTACTGCTCGCCGTGCTTTGTGGGCTTTTGGCATTTGGCGGCCTTTCTTTGCTCCTGTTCCCCGCACCGCGTTTTTCGGCGCAGGAAAACCGCTTTTTGGCCGAAAAGCCCGATTTTTCGTGGCAAGAGCTGCAAAACGGTAGCTATACCGCCGCGTGGGAGCGCTACACGGCAGAACGCATACGGGGGCGGGGGCTGCTGCGCAGCCTGCACGCAGCCACCGAGCTCACACTCGGAAAATGCGAGGCGGGCAACGTCATTTTTTGCAAAGACGGCAGCCTTGCAAAACGTCTTGATAGCGGTGAGCGCATCCTGCAAAAAAATCTAAAAATACTCACAGGGCTTGAGAGCAGCTGTCGGGCACAAGCGCTACCGCTTACCGTGGCCGTTGCCCCCCGCCGCATTGATGCACGCGCCGCGGCGCTGCCGCGCCTTTACCGAAGCGACGGGAACGCCGCAGCCTACCGACGGCTGACAGACACCTGCGCGGGGGTTGTCACCTTTCCCGCGCTGACTGCAGATGGCGACTGGTTTCACACCGACCACCATTGGACTGCGGCAGGCGCCTACCGCGCCTACTGCGCACTCGCCCCCGCGCTCGGTTACTCCCCTTACGGGGCGGAAAATTTTTCTGTTACTGCGGTATCGGCACATTTTTCGGGTACCTCCGACGCGGCGGCAGGCATCGCGGGCATCACGCCCGATCGCATTGAACTGTGGCGCTACGAGGGCGACGAGACCTTTCATGTCAAAAAAGACGGCAGCCCCGCCAACTTCAAGGGGCTTTACGACCTTGAAAAGCTCCGCACGCGCGACGGCTATGCCGTTTTCCTTGGCGGCAACGACGGCGTGCTGGAGATCACCACGGGTGAGAACGATGACCGCCCCACTCTCCTTTTGATCAGGGATAGCTTCGCCGGTGCTCTGCTCCCATTTCTCGCGCGGCATTATCGCATCATAGCAATTGATCCGCGCTATGCACCGCGCGGCATCGTCGAGGCCTATCTCCCTGCGGCCTCGCGCGTGCTTTTCCTTTGTGGCATGCAAACGCTCTCCGACACATCGCTTCAAATATAAAAATAGGGCAGCTTTCCATGCCGTGTGCGTGGAAAGCTGCCCTGTTTTCTTTTAAATATCCTCGTATCCGATCATGAGGCCGCCCTCTTCGGCATAGAAGCTGCAAAGTGCGGTGGTGGGTACGATCTTGATCTCCACCTCGCCAAAGGCGGCACGCAGCTTAGCGGCCAGCTTGGTAGCGCCCACCTCGTTGTTACAATGCGCAATACGCACCGCGCCGCCGCGATAACCGTTCTCGCGCATCACATCGATAATAGAGAGCAGCGCCTTCTCAGCACCGCGCGGCTTGTGAAGCAGCTCAAGTGTGCCCACGGCCGAGGCCACACCCACAATGCGAATGCCAAGCACGCCCGCCACCTTGGCCACCACGGGATTGACGCGCCCATTGCGCGCCAGGTTGGCCATAGATTCAAGACAAAAGATCAAATGCGTGTGCGTCATATATTCGCGGATCTCGCACTCAATCGCCTCAAAGGCCTTCCCCTCGGCGCAGAGTGCCGCCAGCTTTTCGATCACAAGCTGCATTTCGGGACCCGTGGAAAGGCTATCGAGCACGCAGATCTTTTGCGCGGGGTTTTCCTCCTCCAGCTCGGCCTTGGCCTGCAGGGCCGCAGCACACGAGCCCGAAAGATTACTGGTGATGGTGATGGCAAATACCATGTCGGCATCCGCCATAGCCTGCTTCCATTCGTGAATGTTGGGGCAGGAGGTGCCCGTTTTGCCCTTCACCGTGCGAAGATCCTTGATCATGGCGGCCACATCAAGTGCGGCATCGTCCACGTATTCCTGCTCGGCGGTGATGATCTTCAGCGGCACGGTAGCATACGGGGCCGCTGCAAAACTGAGAAGATTAGAAGAGCTGTCTGATACGATCTTATATTTCATATGTTCCTCACTTATCGATATTTGATAGCCAAAGGCTAACCATAGCGGCTACGCATATTATTATACCACACAACGCAATATTAGTCAATACCATTTTAAACGGTTTTAAAAACCGCATACGCAAGGTGACAAAAGCCCCGCGAATGCAACGCTGAACAAGTCCGTTAAAAACGGACAATAGACAAAAGCCCCCTGGTGTAGTAAGATATAATTACTACACCAGGGGGTACTTGTATATGGCAAGGAAATATCAACACACGCAAGAGCTGCTGCCGCAGATCCAAGAGATGCTG
>JAFTKK010000016.1 GCA_017453325.1 Clostridia bacterium | reverse complement strand
TCTTGCCGGGCAGGATCTCTGCGGCCATAGCGGCAGAATGTGTCATGCCGGAGCAGCCGATGGTCTCAACAAGCGCTTCCTCAATAATGCCGTTCTTGACATTGAGGGAAAGCTTGCACGCACCCTGCTGGGGTGCACACCAGCCCACACCGTGGGTGTATGCGGAAATATCGGTGATCTGTTTTGCCTGGATCCATTTGCCCTCTTCGGGAATGGGAGCAGGGCCATGATCGCAGCCCTTCTTTACCACGCACATGTGCTGAACCTCAAGGCTCTGTGCGTAAGGCATTTCACTTACATTGCTCATGTTTTTATCTCCTTTTTAAGATTAACGGTTTATCAACAGCGGGCACCCGCATGTTTTTATTTTACGATCTCGCCATAAACCTCGCCAAAGGCGGCGGCAGCGTTGCACTCGTCGGTGTCAATGTGCATGGCAAGCGCAAACTTGGGGGAAACACGTACCACAACGTCATCAAAAATGAGGGGGCGGGTGGTGTTCAGCTTCACCTTGACGATCTCCTTGTCGGCAACGCCAAAGGCCTCGGCGTCGGCAGGGGTCATATGAATGTGGCGCTTGGCAACAATGGTGCCCTCCGCCATTTCAACCTCGCCGGAGGGGCCAACGAGCTTGAGGCCCGGCGTGCCTGCCACATCACCGCTTTCGCGAACGGGCACAGCCTTCAGACCCAGCGTACGCGCATCGGTAAAGGAAAGCTCAACCTGGTCTGCGGGACGGGTGGGGCCGAGAATGCTGACCTTCAGCTCGCCCTTGGGGCCAACCAGGGTCACCTTTTCCTCGCAGGCAAACTGGCCGGGCTGGGAAAGATCCTTCTTGTTGTGCAGCACCGCATCGGCGCCGAACAGGGTAGCAAGAGTTGCATCGGTCACGTGAATATGACGCGCCGAGGTCTCCACAATGAATTTGTTTTCCATATTTACCTCTATGACTTGGGCGCAAGGTGCGCCTTTTGATAACTTTTTCACAGACACAAACATTATAGCATACATTTTTTAAAATGTAAATGCAAAAAACGAAGAAAAGCGCAAAAAGATCACGAAAATTTTTGCACACGCCCCCAAAACCTGCATAAAAGCGTGTATGTATAAGCCACAGTCGGACATACTAAAGAAAAAACGGCAGGGAGAGAAAACCATGGCAGAACAGGAAAACCGCGAGCAGGAGAAAAACGGGCAGCAGCGTGAGGAGGTCAGCGAGGAGCTGCTGAAAATGGGCAGCACCGTCACCGAGGAGGGGATCGAGTGCCTGACGGTGATCGGGCAGATCGAGGGGCACTATATCCTTGGCGACAACCAAAAGGCCACCAAATACGAGCATCTGATCCCGTTGCTTGTCTCACTTGAGCAAAAAAGCGAGGTGCGGGGCGTTCTGATCGTGCTGAACACCATGGGCGGCGACGTCGAGGCGGGGCTCGCACTCGCGGAGATGATCGCCTCCATGAAAAAGCCCACCGTCTCGCTGGTGCTTGGCGGCGGCCACTCGATCGGCGTGCCCTTGGCGGTAGCGGCAAAGCGCTCCTTCATTGTGCCGAGCGCCACCATGACGCTGCACCCCGTGCGCATCAGCGGCGTGGTGATCGGCGCACCGCAGACCTATCGCTATTTCAGAGATATGCAGGAGCGCATTGTGGATTTCATCTGCCGCAATTCGCAGGTGCAAAAGGACAAGCTGAACGAGCTGATGATGCGCCCCGACGAGCTTTCCACCGACATCGGCACGATCGTGGACGGGCGCGAGGCGGTCGCCCTCGGCCTCATTGACGAGGTGGGCGGGCTTGACCGCGCGCTGGAAGCACTCAAACAAATGGCAAGCCGCTGACCCGCAGGCAAACGGTGCGTGTTTTCGCACCGTTTGCCCTTTTTTATGCCAAATGACGCGGGGTGCGCAAATTTCACCGCGCATGCGCGTATAGTGTATATAGATGGGAAAGGGGGCATAACGGTATGGAGAAACTACATATTTTACCAAACAAGCAGCTGCGCGCGGTGCGGCGTGGGGGAAACGAGGTGCTGCTGCTCCGCTTGCCCCTTGTCACGGGGGACACACCCGCGGCAAGGCACGTTGCCGCCATGATCGAGGCTCTGGCGACACACGCCGAGGCACGTTTGGCTGACGCAGCTGCCGAGGCGCTGGCGCTGGCCATCAAAAACAGAGACCTGCCCTCCTTTTCCCGATACCGTTATGAGGTATTTCTCACGGGAAAGCACCGTTCGAGGGGCGATACGTTTACCCTGTGCGCGTGTCTTTACACCGCCGCAGGTGCTTTCCCCTCGCACACGCTCACCATGACGTGGAACAACGCGCAAACGCTGCAAAAAAAAGCAGCGTTGCACCGCCCCGCGGCGCGGCGCGGCTAATCTTGCTTAATTTTTTTATTTCCCCTTGCGCGCGTGCGCAAAATGTGTTAGAATAAAATTAATTATACCGTATATTGTCAAAACGCGGCGACACAACGGGAAAGATCTCCCACCGAACGCCGCACAAAGGAGGACGTTATGATCAAAGAGGCAATCGAAGCCATCTGCCAGGCCGAGGAGCAGGCAGAGCTGCTTTGCCGCGTGGCTGCCGAGCGCGCTGCCGAAATGCGCGCTGAGACCGAGCGCGAGGGCACGGCCCTGTGCGACAAGGTAGCCGACAACGCCAAGCGCGAATGTGATTTTGAGCTGAGCGTTGTGACCGCAAAGGCACAGCGCATCAATGCCAGAAAAAAGAAGGAGATCGAGGCCGAGACCGCCGCCATGGCAGAGCGTGCACGCACGCATATGCAGGCAGCCGTGGCCAAGATCGTTTGGGGGATCGTTGAGAAATGCCAGTAAATAAAATGAAAAAGCTGACCGTGATCGCCCCTGCGGCCGATGCCGATCTGCTGCTGCGGCGTCTGATGCACCTTGGGTGCATCGAGCCGATCTGCGACCTGCCCGACGGCTGCGATCCCGCAAGCTTTACCGAGCTGCCGCGCCGCGCCGCGGAGGTGGCCGAACGCGTGGCGCATATCGACCGTGTCCTGCCCGTTTTGCAGGCGCGCAGGTCGGGGCGCGGAAAACCGCGCCCGATGATCGAGCCTACCGCCTTTTTACAGTCGGAGGAGGCCGCACGTGCAAGAAAAACCGTCACCGAAACCGAAAAGCTGCTTGACGCGATCGAAAAAACCAAGGAGGAGCTCCGCCGAGAGGAGGCGCTGATGCACTCGCTCGTGCCCTACCTTGATTTTCCCTATCCGCTTGACGGCAGCGGCACCAAAACCACCAAATTTTTACTCGGCCGCCTGCCGCGCGAGACCGAGGAAGTGACCCTACAGCGACTTTGCGATGAGGTTGGCATCGTAGCAAGTATTCTGTGCACCGACGCAGCCGCCCGCCACATTGCCGTGATCACACACCGCGGCACCGAGGAACAGGCGCGCGAGGCCCTCGCGGTCATCGGCTTTGAGGAAGCTTCCTTTGCCTGCACGAACGGACGAGCCGTCAAGATCTTTGACGCCGCACAAAAGCGCACCGAGCAGCACCTCTCGCAGCTGTCACGCTTTGACGCACGCCTCAACGTACTGGCCGAGAACCTCTTTGAGGTGCAGATTTTGGCCGACGTCGAGCGTGTAAACGAAGAAACGGCACGCCACGCGGAAAAGCTGCACGGGATCGGAAGCTGCGTGATCCTCACGGCATGGTGCCCCGCATACGAGGCCGCGCGCGTATCAAAATTCCTTTCGGGCATCACGGCGGCCTTTGAGCTCTCCGACCCTGCGCCCGAGGAAAAGCCCCCCTGCCCCGCAAACGAGGCGCCCTACGCAGGCCCCCTTGCCTCGCTCTTTGCCACCTACCGCACACCGTGGTTCGGCAAATTCCATGCCGCGCCTCTGCTGACGCTTTTCTATGCCCTGCTCTTCGGCCTCTTCTTCGCCGACGCGGGCTTCGGACTTGTTTTTCTCGCAGCCTTCGGCATCGCCCTGCTGCTTCTGCCGCCCGAGCATATGCTGCGCCGTGCGCTGCCCATGCTGGCCTGCTGCGGCACGGCATGTCTTGTGTTTGGCATTCTGTGCGGCAATTATTTCGGTGATCTGCTGCAAAGATTGCTTTCAAAGAGCAGCCCTCTCCTTCCCGCGCCCGCCCTCGGGGCGGCGCTGACAAAGCTGCTTGCTCTCTTGCGCACGCCGTGGCTCTTTCTTGCCGTGGCGCTGGCGCCCGCAGGCCTTTACCTGCTGACCGTGCTTACCCTGCGCACCGTGCGGCTCTGCCGCGAAAAGCGTACGCTTGAGGCGCTTTTGGTCGTTGCCCCGCACCTCGTTTTCGCGGTGGGTGTCGGTCTGCTTTGGCTCCACCCCATCGTCGGCGCTGCCGTGATCAGTGCTGCCCTGCTTGCAATCGTGACGGTCGGCATCGTGGTGGGAAGCAACGCACGCGCACGCTTGATCGCCATCGGCGGCAGGCTGCTTGACCTGCTTTTGGATCTTACACACGCCCTGAGCGCCGCGCGCCCCTTGTTGCTCGGTGCGCTTGCCCTGCCCTGCCTTGCGGCCGCCCACCGCGTGCCGACGGGAGGTGGCAAAACACTCCTGCTGCTTGCCTGTGTGATCGCGGTGTTTGCCGCCACCCACGCCCTGCAAGTTGCGGCAAACCGCTTGCCCTCGCTCGCGAAGCGCGCCAAGCTCGCCTTTGCGGCACGCTTTGCGGACTGCTACCCGCACCGCGAAATTCTGCACCACCCCTTAAAGCTCCGTTACCGCTACCTCACCGACGTTTCGGTCACGGCACGCGACGAGGAGCTGATCTCGGGTGAAGCGGATGACGCAATGAACGATCCCGAGCCGACGGAGGACGTGGCGACGGATGCAGCTGCCCCCGCGCCCGACGAGCCGAGCGAGCCTGCGCCGTCCAAGGCAGAACAGGACGACGCCGGGAACCAAAATTTACAAGAAGGAACGGGCGCACAAGACCCGTAAAGGTACCATATACACATGACCGGACTTGATAAAATTCTCGAGCGTATCCGCCTTGACGCCAAGGAGCAGGCGGCCAAAACGCTGGAGGAGGCACAAAACGACTGCAAGCGTGCCGCCGAGGAGTACGCCGCCCGCGCAGAGGAGCTTGCCGAGGAGATCAACACCAAGGCAAGCAACGATGCCGAAGAGGTAGTGGAAACGGCGAAAAAGACCGCCACCGAAAATCGCGAGCGCGCCATTGCAAACACACGAAAAGCCGTGCTGGACGAGGCCTTTGACAAGGCCAAGGCCGAGCTGCAAAAAAACGATTTCGGCAAATACCGCGAGCTGCTGACCGCCCTGCTCACCTCCACGCTGATCGAAAAAACGCTGCAGCGTGAGCAGGAGATCGCGGCGGGCGAGGCAACCGAGGAGATCGCCGATTACGAGGTCGTGATGAACGAGACCGACCGCGCCGCTTACGGCGAGAGTGTGGTGAGAGCCGCACGCTGCGCCGCATACCGCCGCATTGGTGCGGCGCGCGTTGACCGCGTGCACCTCGGCGAGGAGACTGCACCCATTGACAGCGGCCTGCACCTGTACTGCGACGGCGAGCTGATCGACCTCTCGCTCGATGCCCTGCTTGCCGACCTGCGCCGAACCATGGAGCCCCGTATTGAAGCGATCCTCTTTCCCGAAGAGGATATGCCCCCCGAAGCTTGATCCGCTATTTTAAAATCACTATAAACACAAAACGGAGGAAAGATCATGTTTAACAAAAAGAAGCTTTTATGTTTGCTTTTGGCCCTTGTGATGGTTTTGCCCCTCTTTGCCGCGTGCAACAAGCACGAGGGCAAGCCCGTCGACATCGTCAAGGACGGCGCAAGTGACTACACCGTCATTTACTCCAAGAGCAAGAGTGCCACCGCCGATAAGGCAGCCGCCACCAAGCTGCGCGACGCCATCAAGGACGCCACCGGCGTGAAGCTTGACCTGGATACCGACTGGCTGCCCGAAAGCAGCACCGAGATCCTTGTCGGCCAGACCAGCCGTGCGGCAACCAAGGATGCGCTCACCCTCATTCGCGAGAAGGACTTTATCATTGCCTATAAGGACGGCACTGTGATCATCACGGGCGGCAATGACGCTGCAACCGCGCGCGGCGTGGATTACTTCATCGAAAACTACATCAACACCAAAAAGGAAAAGGTGACGGTGTATGACGGCGGCGATTACATCGGCCAGTTCGAGTACATGCTCGGCGACCTCACGGTTTCGGGCGTCTCTCTTTCCGAGTACACCATCGTTTACCCCAAGGATGCCGATAAGACCGACAAGATCACCTATTACATTGCCGTAAACCTCTACGACTACATCCTCAACAACGCAGGCATCAAAATGAAGATGGTGTCCGATGCCACCGCCGAGACCGAATACGAGATCTTAGTGGGCAAGACCAACCGTCAGCAGTCACAGGCCGTAGCCGATACCGAGCTTGCCGCTGACGAGTATCTGCTCTTTGCCAACGGCAAGAAGATCGTGATGATGGGCAACTCCTATATGCTGGGCGGTGCCGCATCCGCACTGATGAACAAGTATTTCGCCTCCAAGGGCGCCAACCAGGCTATTGACGCCGTGCTCCCCACCGCCGCAACTCCCGCGAAATTCACCTTTGAAAAGGCCACCTCTGCCCTCCTGCTCATCGGTGACGGTATGGGCTTCAACCACGTGAAGGCAGGCGTGGAGGCAGGCCAGGCAGCCATTGCTGCGGGCGCCTCTGCCGAAAAGTGCATGAGCGAGTTTGTGGCTGAGCTTCTCCCCTACAAGACCTCCTGCGTCACCGCATCGCAATCGGTGATCAACGGCACGGCCGACTATACCGACAGCGCCGCAGCCGCCACCGCCCTTGCAACGGGTCACAAGACCATCAACTACTATGTTGGTCTCGATGCCAACAAGCAGCGCGTGCAGAACATCCGTGAGCTGGCACAGAGCGTGGGCGCCAAGACTGCCGTGCTGACCACCGCCACCATCACCGACGCCACGCCCGCAGGCTTCCTCGCCCACGCAAACGACCGTAACGACACCGAGGATATCCAGGCGCAGATCGACAAGCTGATTGCCGAGGGCAAGGTCGATTACGTCAAGGGCGACACCAACAACCGCGACAACGTCAACGAAAACAATCTCATTGTCAACGCGCGCGAGGCGCTTTCCGTGGTCTCCGAAAACAACAGCCGCTTCTTTGCCATGATCGAGGAGGCACACATCGACAAGTTCTCGCACCAGGTAAAGGTTGGCGCCGAGACCCTGGCCGACGTGCAGAACTCCGTGATCTGCTACAATGAGGTGATCGCTTACGCCATCGGCTTTACCATGATGCACCCCGCCACCGCCCTCATCATCACCGCCGACCACGAGTGCGGCAGCGTGACCATCGACCCCGAGGACGGCAGCTTCCATTTCAACTCCGACAACCACACCAACTCCAAGGTTCCCTACTACGGCCTTGGTGACGGCATTGAGGAGCTGATCGGCAGCAAGACCGAGGTTGACAACACCGACACGCCCAAGTTCATCGCCAAGATCTTTGGCGACAACAATTTCGGCGGATGATAACATACCAAACGACCCAAAAGGGGCGAGAAAAATTCTCGCCCCTTTTTGCATGCCCCTGCTGCAAATCTTGATTTTAACTATTGCTTAAAGCAATAAGATATGATATAATTTGAAACGATGACTCAAATCCATATTTTGGAGGAAACCATGAAACGAAAGCTGATACTGATGTACTTTTTGCTGTTGACGGTCGCGAGCCTTAGCGCGTGCGGGTCCGCGAAGGAGAACATCTGCGACCATCAATGGACCTATATCGAGCGGGGCGGTGCGAACTGCCAGGAGCAGATCGAGCGCTACTACACCTGCACCCTTTGCTCCAGCTACTATTCGGAATATCTTAGCTACGGCGAGCACACCTGGGTTCTGCAAGACGATTCCCTCACCTACGAGGCAACCTGTACCACCGAGGGTGAGACGGGCATTTACCACTGCACGACCTGCGGCTCCGATATGATCCGTAAAACCCCGATCGATCCCGAAAATCATGTCTGGTCGGGCGAGAGCTCCGCACAGTGCGGCGAGGAGGGCTACTATCAGTGCACCTGCCTCGGCTGCGGCAAGGCGGAAAGCGGCACCACCCTCGGTCTTTCACACGATTTGAAATTTATTGCAAGCGACGAGCCCTACTGTGACGCTTTCGGATGGAAGGACTACGAGCAATGCAGAAGATGCGACTACACCACCTTTGAAAATCTGACCACCACCAAGCACCACCGCATCGGCTGGACAGTTACCCTGCAGCCCACCGCCACCACCAAGGGTGTGCGCGAGCGATACTGCGCCGAATGTGACACGCATTGGCGCGAGGAGATCCCCGAGCTCGGTTATACCGACTTTTTGTACTATGAGCTGACCGCCGACGGGCTTGGCTGGATCGTAAGCGGTATGGAATGGCCCGAGGCACCCGAAGAGACCGTGATCTCGATTCCCCTTACCCACCGCGGGCTACCCGTTGTGGCAATCGGAGATTATGCTTTTGCCGGTGACACACAAATCAAAACGCTGAAGACCCATGCCAATCTGCAAAAAATCGGCAAGTCGGCCTTCCGCGGCTGCACGGCGCTTGACACGGTAGAGCTTGGTGAGGGACTTGTGCAGATCGGCGAGGAATGCTTCTCGGAATGCACCGCGCTCACAGCTGCCACGCTTCCCAAAAGCATCGAGGAGCTCAATCACGCCCTCTTCCGCGGCTGCACCGCCCTTGAATCGCTGACGATTCCCTTTGTAGGCAACAGCAGAACCACTAGCGTGACGTGCTACAGTCTTGGTTCTCTCTTTGGCACCAACGATCACGAGGAAAACAGCGAGTACGTGCCCACGAGCCTGAAATTCCTCACGGTGACCGATGACGAGATGATCAAGCCCTATGCCTTTTACGGGTGCGCTTCTCTTGTCACCATCACCCTGCCCGACACGCTGGATTGGACGCGCGGCAACGGCTATGATCTCACGGGCTGCCTGATGCTGGCCTTCCGCGAATATGCGGGCGGCTACTACCTCTCCACCCCCACCAATCCCTACTATATGTTCGTCGGCCCTGCAGATAAGACGATCTCCGCGTTCTCTTTGCACGAGGATACCGTATTCATCAACAGCCGTGCGTTTATGGATTGTGACGCGCTCGCAGCGATCACCATCCCCGCCTCGGTGCGGGTAGTGGGCTCGCAGGCGTTTGGAAGCTGTGATGCCCTCGAGACCGTGCAATTCCTCTCGGGCACGCGCTATATCCGCAGCAGCGCTTTTCATAACTGCACCCGTTTGAATGACCTCACTCTCCCCGACACCCTTTGGGAGATCCGCGAGGAGGCATTCTACAATTGCAGCAATCTCACCCACATCACCATCCCCGCATCGGTATATTCCATCAGTGCCTGGGCATTTGCGGGCTGCGGCCTCACCTATGCCAAGCTTGAGGAGACCTCGGGCTGGTATAACTCCCAAATGGGTTATTTCAAATATGATGTAGAGATCGCACGCTTGGCCGACCCTGCCATCATGGCCAATTATCTGACCGCCGAGAATCTTTCGGACGAGATTTGGATCAGAAGTTAAGTAAGAAAATAAGACTACGCCCTATACGGTATCCGCAATCAAGCAGATTACCGTATAGGGGCTTTTGATATAAAATTCCATAGATACCTTGACAGGTGAGGTATCTCGTGATATAATATTTCTACAAAAGCACGCAACAAGAAAGGAGGCCATCGCTTGTCTATTGCATCGGATCTGATTCGCGGACACACCGAGACCATCATTCTTGCACTTCTCACACGGAGTGACAGCTACGGCTACCGCATCAACAAGGCAATCCGCACCGCCACAAAGGGTGCCTACGAATTAAAGGAGGCCACCCTCTATACCGCCTTTCGGCGCCTGGAGGAGGCAGACTATATCCGCTCCTATTGGGGCAGCGAGGAAAGCGGCGCGAGGCGACGCTATTACACCATTACCGAAGCGGGGCGCATCGCGTATGCGCGCCTTTTAGAGGAGTGGCAACGCGCCAACGTACTGATCAACAGATTGGTAGAGGGCAACATTGAGGGAGGTGATCTCTGATGAAGAGAAATTTGAAAATATATTTGGAATCCTTGTTTATCAACGCACCCAAAACACCCACCAATGATGCGCTGTTTGAGGAGCTGCTTGGCAACCTCTGCGACCGCTATGACGAATTGTGCGCCGAGGGGCTTACGCCCGATGCGGCATATGCCCGCGTGATCGGCGAGGTGGGAGACATCCGCCCCCTTTTGGAGGGCGTGGCAGAAAACGGTGCCGCAGCGGACTATCCGCCCCATAGCGAAACAAAAAGCAGCACCCCACCGCCCTTTTACAACACGCCGCAGAAAAAAGGCAAAAAAGTGCGTCTCTCCCCCGAGGCGCTGCGCCGCGCCAAATGCCTGCAGGGTATGGCAACTGCCGCTGCGGTCATGCTCTTTATTCTCTGGCTGGTGCCGGTTATGATATGGGAGGCTGTTGCGCCCCTGTTTATCTGCGTGGCACTCGGCGTTGTGATTTTGGTGCTTGCCGGCACGCTTTTGCCCGATTATGCCGACGACAGCAAGCTCAGCTACGATGAGAACACATGCAAAAATGACACACGGGTGGCAAATATCCTGCAAGCCACGGGTATCGGATTGCTGATCCTATGCATCCTGCCCGCCGCCACGATCTACACCAACTGGGGCGCGGGATTGATGTTTTTGTGCATCGCCATCGGCGTTGGCATGCTGATCTTTGCCGCCTTTCTTCGCCCCTCGCTTGACAAAAGCGCTGTAGCAAAAATCGCCGCCGCACCGCAAGGCGACAAAGCAGCGCCCCTGATCTTTACAGATGCCACAAAGGAAAAGCGCAACCGCCTGATTTTGCCCATTGTGCTCATTTCTATCATTGCAGTGATCACGGTATGCATTTTCGTTGCCGGCAGCTACGGCCTGCCATTCGGCCTTTTCACACACGGCATTGACGCAAATCTTTCCAAATATACCAATCATGGCAATGCCACGATGACTGCGCCCGTGGAGCGTCTTTCAATCTCCTGGACAGCAGGCCACGTAACGGTAGAGCCCTACGACGGCGAAACGGTTGAGATCTATGAAACGCAAAACGGAAACACCGTAGCCGAGGTAAATGACGAGATGCACTGGTTCCTTGAGGATGGGCATCTGCGCATTCGCTTTGACGGCAAGGGCTATTTCCGCTTTGGCTTTAAGAAGCAGCAGGAAAAGCAGCTGATCGTACGCGTGCCGCGCAGCAGCACGTTGCTCGCCTCCCTGTCACTCGATGTGGTCTCTGCCGATCTGACGGTCAAGGGCATAGGGACAAAGGGCGCCCTTTCGGTCAGCAGCGTTTCAGGCAATGCAACGCTCACGGATATCAGCGCAAAGCTCTTCCGCTATGACGCGGTTTCGGGCGCGCTTTCGCTGACAAACGGGCAGCTTTCACACATCAACGTCGACACCACCAGCGGCAACGTCACGCTGGCAAACGCTACCGCCACCGAATGCGATTTTGATACCACAAGCGGCAATATAACACTTCTTGATTGCGCCTTCGGCAGCATTGATGCAGACACTACCTCGGGCGATCTGTGCATTACCTCACCACAGGCACTTGCTTCGCTGAGCTTTGATACCACGGGCGGCGATCTTCTCCTCACGCTGCCCGCCGATCACGCGGGCTTTACCGCCGAGCTCGATACCACAGGCGGCGAATTTGCCAGCGATTTCCCTACCACTACGGCAGAAGATACCCACCGCACGGGTGACGGCAGCCTGCAAATTGAAATGGATAGCACCGGCGGCAATCTGACGATCAAAAAGGCGGCATGACCATGCGCACAAAGCAAGTATTACTCGGCTGTGGCGCTTTGCTGCTTGCCGCGCTGATCGTCGCCGCTGCCATCTATCTCGCCCCCGCCAAAACCGTTGATTTTCGCGGTTACGTGACGGAAATTTATTTTGACGACACGAACGACGGCAGCAAAATGGTTGCCGCCATTCACTGCACCGATGTATTTGACAACGGCAGCACCTATACCGTCTATGCGGAATACGATATCCGTGTAACAGACATCAGCGGCGAGAAAATGACGCTTGACGACATCCGCCCCGGCGACATGATAGACCTTGACTACAAGCACAAAACCGGAAAGAACGGCGAGCGCTATGCCAAGTGGATCACGGTCTGTCCGCAGGCAAGGCCGACAAATTAAACACAAGGGGACTGTGACCGAGGTCACAGTCCCTTTCTGTTTCCGGTATTAAAATTTCGCCAGCTCGTCCTTCAGCACCTCGCGGTAGAATTCGGCGTAAATGTCATAGCCCTCCTGGTTGAAATGCACGCCATCTGCCACAAAAATGTCATCGCGGTGCAGCGGCTTATAATTCATCTTATCCACGTAGGTGACTCTCGGTGTATTGGCGGCAATTTCCTGGAGAATGGCATTGTGCTTGATGCGGTCCTCTATCTGCCCCAGCTCCTAACCCTTCGGCGACACTCCCGCACCCTCCAGATAGATATGCAGATCGGGGAAATCCGTCAGCGCGTAAGCAATCACGCGCTGAGAAAGCTCCCAGCTTTCCTCCCACGTATAGCCAAAAAGTCCGCCGTTACCGTTGGTGCAGTTATAGACCAGCACCGAAGGGGCAAGCGGCCGCACCATACGGTCGTAATAATAAAGCTGCTGCTCCGGGCAGCTGGAGCCAAAGCCACGGTTTACACAGCAGGCAGCGCCGCTCTTGCCGCGCAGATCCTCCCGCAGGGGGCGGTGATTCCATTTTGCGCTCCAACGGGTAAAATTAGAGGGGCCGTAGAACACAATCCCGCCTGGCTCGACCGTTTCCTCCTCATATTTTTGCACCTGCTTTTCCCAAGATTCGTTCCATAAATCGATATGTCGAAGTCCAATTTTAACGGGCATTGTCTGATCCATCCTTTCCGTTGATAGGGATAATTCCCCTCGCCCGCATTATAGCACGAGAAAAAATCGGTGTCAATCGTCTTTCTTTCAAAAACACAAAATTGAATGTTTTGTACCGTAAATCAAACCGAACGAGCTTTCGCCCCCCCAAAATGAGCAATCCTTCACCTCTACATATTCCGTGCCGCAAGGA
>JAFTKK010000091.1 GCA_017453325.1 Clostridia bacterium | reverse complement strand
GCTTCTTGCCGCTTGCCTTGTCGGCCAAAACGGCCCATGCCATCGATTTGGTATCAGTCGCACGCAGGCGGTAGAGCGCGCTGCCGCCCTCAATCAGGTCAAAGCGATCGGTGCGGTAAAGGATGGGGGTAAAGCAATGCTTGCCATCCTCGTGCGCGCGTGTAACGGGCTGATAGAGCTCGGCCAACATGGAGTAGAGTTCTGTGCCGACGCTGTTGACCTCCTGCATGCCGATCACGTCGGCATCGGCTTCTCGGTAATAGTCTGCGATCAGGGAAAGACGGTCAGCCAGACCTTTATCAAACAGAATATTCGAGGAGACAATGCGGATATCTGCGCCTGTGGCGCGGGGCTTTAATGTGGACATATCGGCCATCCTTTCTAAGGGGCGTACCCTTTGGCGCTGCTTTGAGCGCGGTATTTTTTTCTGTGCCCTCATGATAACACAAAGTTTTTGACAAATCAACCGTATTTTAAAATTTTTCTTTGGCGCTTTACAAGCGGCGAGAGGGCGTGGTATAATAGGATAAAAGTACAAATACTCTGCACCCGCTGTTCGCGGGCACCTCGGCGCTATGTGAGGAATAATGATTTCGGTATGACCGTCGGGTCTTTTTGAGGGGAATTGCAAAGGAGAAAAATATGGATTTTAAAATTGATACCGCTTATATGCTGCAGACCATGCAAAAGCTGATCGAAACGCCGAGCCCCGTGGGCTACTACACGAAAATGAAGCCCGTCATCGAGCATTTTGCCGCGCAGCTTGGCTATACCGTGACCTACGATAACAGAAATACCGCCTATATTACCGTGGCGGGCGAGGATCACAGCAAAACCGTTTGCCTCAGTGCACACGCCGATACCCTCGGTCTCATGGTGCGCGGCATCAATGCCGATGGCACTTTGCGCGTGCGCGCGGTGGGCGGCCTGCATTTTATTAGCTGCGAGGGGGAAAACGTGACCCTGCACACGCGCGGCGGAAAAACCTACACGGGATTGCTGATCTGCACGCATCATTCCTCACACGCCTTTGACGATGCCAAGAGCATGCCGCGTGACGAAAACACCTGCGCCGTGCTGCTTGATGAGCCCGTGAAGACTGCTGCCGACGTGCGCGCGCTCGGTATTGGCAACGGAGATTATATTTCGGTCGATCCGCGCTTTACCGTGACAGAAAACGGATATATCAAATCACGCTTTATTGATAACAAGGCCGCCATGGCCTGCGCCTTTGCCGTGCTCAAATATCTTTCGGAGAACAAAAAGCAGCCGAAATTCGATACCGTGTTTGCTTTTCCCTTTTATGAGGAGATCGGCTACGGCGGCGCTTGCGTGCCGCAGCAAATTTCCGAGTACGTGGCCGTGGATATTGCCATTCTCGGACCGGATGCCGATGGCGACGAGCGCGGCGTGACCATTTGCGCCAAGGATGCCGCCATGCCCTATGATTACGATCTTACCAATCGCCTTATTGACAAGGCGACGCGTGCAGGCTGCCGTTGTGCGGTCGATCTGTTCTACCGCTACGGGTCGGATGCCAGCCAAGCCATCAAAGGCGGCAACGACGTACGCCATGCGGCGTTCGGCATGGCCGTGTATTGCAGCCATGGCGTGGAGCGCACGCACATCGCAGGTATTGAAAATACAACAAAGCTGATGCTGGCCTACGTACTGGATCTTTAAAAACAGGAGGGACCGAGATGAAAAAGGTGCTGTTTGATACCGATATCGGTAACGATATTGACGATAGCTTGGCACTCGCTTACCTGCTGAGCGAGCCCGATTGCGCCCTGATGGGTGTGACCACCGTGAGTGGGGCGGGGCAGCTGCGTGCAGGCATGGTCGATGCCATTTGCCGCCGCGCGGGCAGAACCGATATTCCGATCTATCCCGGTGTGGAGCAGCCGTTGCTCGGCACGCAGAGGCAGCCCTATCCGCGCCAGGCCGAGCGACTTGGCCGCTGGGCGCACCGCGAGAGCTTCCCCGAGGGTGGCGCGATCGAATTTATGCGCCGCACCATCAGAGAAAATCCCGGCGAGATCTCGCTTTTGGCCGTGGGACCCATGACGAATATCGCGCTTCTGTTCTCGATTGACCGCGAGATCCCGCACCTTTTAAAGGAGCTGGTGCTGATGTGCGGAGATGTTCTGCGCGACGGTGTCAAGGCCGAATGGAATGCGATCTGCGACCCACTCGCTGCCGCTATCGTGTATGGCACCGAGGTACCCGTGCACCGTTCTGTCGGTCTCAACGTCACCGAGCAGGTGACCATGGATAAGGCCGAGATGGAAAAGCATTTTACTGCCCCCGTGCTTGAGCCCGTCAGGGATTTTGCGGGTGTGTGGTTTGAGCACAGAAGCACTATGGTGTATCATGATCCTCTTGCCGCCATGACACTTTTTGACGATCGTGTCTGCAGCTTCAAAACGGGCAGCGCAGAGCTGGTGCTGCCGGGCAGCCCGGATGCGGGCAAGCTGCGGTTTTGTGAGGGAGAAGGCTATATTTCGGTGGCGGACAGCGTCGACGCGCCATACGCCATCAACAAATATCTGAAAACGGTAAACAAAGGAAGCTGATCCATGGGAAACGTACTTGTTGTCGGTAGCATCAACGTGGATTACGTGATACACACCGACCGCTTGCCAAGGCTCGGAGAAACGCTTGTCGGGCGTGATTTTGCCATGAATTTCGGCGGCAAGGGAGCCAATCAAGCCGTGGCGCTGGCAAAATCGGGGTGCCGCGTCAAAATGCTCGGCGCCGTCGGAAACGATACGGCAGGTGAGCTTGCTATCAAAAATCTTGAGGATTGCGGCGTTGATACCGCGGCGGTGCTTCGGGTGGCGCGCCCGACGGGAGCGGCTGTGATCACGGTGTGCGACGGCGACAATCACATCATTCTGGATGCAGGGGCAAACGATTGCATTACCCCCGAGACGGTGCTGAAAAATGAGGCGCTTTTTGATTGGGCAGACGTGCTTGTGATGCAGTATGAGATCCCCACCCCAAGCGTGCTTTGCGCGGCCGGGCTTGCCAAAAGCAAGAAAAAGACCGTCATTCTGAACCCCGCTCCTGCCAAGGAGGTTGATGCGGCGCTTTACGCCTTGGTGGATTGGCTGATCCCGAACGAATTTGAGGTGCAGCTTATCACGGGCATTGAACCGAGCAGTAAGAGCGAAACCGCCCGCGCCATGGCAGCATTGCGCCAAATGGGGTGCAAAAACGCGGTGGTGACGCTGGGAAAACGCGGGTGCGCATATCATCTGGCAGATGAGGTTGCCTATGCGGGCGTCTTTCCCGTGCAGAGCGTGGATACCACTTCGGCGGGAGATAGCTTCATTGGCGGCTTTTGTACGGCACTTTGTGACAAAAAGGATGCCGCAGAGGCGGTGTTGTATGCAAGCGCCGTCGCCGCGATCACCGTCAGCCGCGCGGGGGCTTGCGTCTCTATCCCCACGGCTGCCGAGGTGCGTGAGTTCCTTCGCACAAACCGCATTGAACAAATATAAAAAAAGGCATTTTCGCCACCCGTTACGGGCGAAAATGCCTTTTTCCGTTGTCTGCGGTCAGATCAGCGAAATTACGTCGGAATACAGATCGAGCTTGGTTTCGTTCGCAATTTCCTGATACCAGGCGTTGTAATTGAGGGTAACCAGCGACTCAAAGGCCTGCATTTCCCAGTTGGCAACGGCAGCCTCGCCGCCGTAGTACATGATGTGGTAGCCGTAAACCGTTTTCACGGCCACGGCGGAAATTTCACCGTTTGCACGCTGCGGGTCGTAGAGCCACGCCTCAAATTCCGCTACCATATCGCCCCTTTTTACGTTGGCGTAAAATACGTTGCCGTCCTCGGTGTAGGTTTTGCCATAGGCCTCAAAGACCGCTTGCTCCATATAAAGGTAGGCTCTGCCTTGCTCGTCGGTCTTTTCGGTAAGGGCGCCGTTTTCCCTCATGACGGCAATCAGCTCGGCGGCCATAGCTTCGGCGGAAAGCGGCTTGTTTTCGGCCAGCACGCGCTCGGCCAAAGTCTTGGTGGCGCCCGTTAAGGTGTCGGCGTCGGTCATATTCTGAAAGGTCTCGGTGAGAAACAGGATGTGCCCCACGTTTTGCAGCTTGGCCTCATCGCGATAGGGCGGCGTGATCACAAAGCATACGGTAAAGGAGGAGCTTGCCGCCTGCGCTGCATCAATGAGCTCGTTGCGTGTGGCAAATACGCGGGCGTCGTTTGCTGCGGGCGGCGTTTCGGCAAACAACCACTCTGCCGCTACCCCCGCGTTATTTTTGTGACAAAACGTGACCTGCGCACCCGCCAGCGCCTCCTCGGTTTCTTGCGTTGTCATGCCGTCCTCCTCAAGATAGGTGCGCAGCAGGGTAAGAAACGTCTCGGCGCTGTCAGCTTCGGCAAGCGCGTTGGCGCGTGCCTCAAGCTCTGCCACGCGCGCCGTATAATCGGCCTTTGCCGCCGCGTCGCCGCCCGCGGGGAAGGCGGCCTCAAAGGTGTAGCTGAGAAAATCCGCAAAAACCCGCAGCTCACGGCCGTGCTCCTCGTAATAGCTTTGCACATCCTGCGCGGTGATGGCGGTTTGTATCTCGGCGGTCTTTTGCTCGGCCTGCTTGTTTGCAAGCGCCATCAGGGTCAGTATTTGCCGGACGTCCGCCGTCCCTATGCCGTTGCCGTAAAGCGCCGCAAGGTAAGCCTCGGTCGTGGCATAGCCGTAGTAGCTCGCGTAAAGGGAAAACGACTCGATCGTGGAGGTGATCTCGGCTACCTCCGCTTCGCTGAGGGCAAGCTCGCTTTCCTTTGCCTGCTCGCAAAGCACAAGGACGCTTGAAGCGGTATTGACAGCCTCGTTTGCAAAGTAATCAAACCACGTGACCGTCACGGTCTCGCCCGTGGTCGCGTCGGTCGTTTTGCTGAAGACCTGCTCGCGCAAGGCGAGATTCACATTAAGGGCGTTGCCCCCCTCCCCCCTGATATAGGGCAGATAGCCCGAGGGCGCATAGGTGTTTACGAAGCTGCGATAGGAGGAATAAAGCAGATAGGACATCATGGGCAGAGTAATCACGTGATGTGCACTCGTCATCGCGTGGAGAGAGGCGTGAAGCAGTACCGTAATGTCGCACGTGGCGCTCTTGCCGCCGTCCTCGGTGGTCACGGTCAGAGTAGCGGTGCCCTCACCGACCGCGCTTACCTTGCCACTCCCGTCCACCGTAAAGACCGCCTCGTTTGAGCTGGCAAAGCGTACGGCCTTGTTGGTGGCATTCTCGGGGAGCACGGTGGGGGTCAGCGTCACGTTGGCACCGATCAGCACC
>JAFTKK010000090.1 GCA_017453325.1 Clostridia bacterium | reverse complement strand
TCGGCAGCTCGTCGATGCAGAGCTCGCGGTTGTGCTTGTAGGCGTCGCCAACGCGGCGGCGATGATAGGCCACGTAATGCTTGCCCTTGAAATAAAAAGCGCTGTTATGTCCGGGGCCGTCGGCAATTTCGGCAGCCTTCAGAATATCGGCATAATAGGTAAAGCCCGAGGTGGGGGTATCGGCCACACCTGCCTTGACACAGTAAGTACCGTTGTGCCACTTACCCGTGGAATACATGAGGTGATACTTGCCGTCGATGACCATCACGTAGGGGGCTTCCACATAATCCTCAGGGGTGATCTCCTTGGCAATACCGTCATACTCCACGCCCTCAAACGGCAAAAAGCCGTCCATGGTATCGTTCATTTTGCAGACCATCATGTGCTTCCAGCCGCCGTAATAGAGATAAATATCCCCGTTTACATCCTTGAAAAGATGCGCGTCGATGGGCTGGGCATTGTTATAAATCTTGTTAATGAGAGGTCTGCCGTCGGCAAAAACATTCTTGAAGGGGCCGATGGGGGTATCACACACGCCGATGTAAAGGCCGCCGATCTCCTCCTCACTATGGATATCGTTGGCAGCAAAAATAAGATAATATTTGCCGTCTTTATCGATCACGGTGGGGGCCCAAACAGCAGATGTAGCACCGCGATAGGTGCTCATATCAAGGATATCATGATAGATCTTGAAATTTTCGAGATCATCGGTGGTGACAAGGTCAAGATTGAGCTGCTCGTCAAAGGGCAGCGAGTTGGTGACATACATATAGACGGTATCGCCGTACACGCGGGATTCGGGGTCGGCATACCAGCCTTTCACAACAGGATTTTTCATGGGTCAAGCCTCCTTGTTAAGATAAAACTATTATATCAGATTTATGAAAAAAAAGCAAGCAGAATTTCCATTTGGGGTATCGTCTTTGACAAATGAAGGCAGGGCCCTTTCTCAATCATGCGAAAAGACCCTGCCCTAAGCTTATATGAATTATACCTGACCGGCCTTCGCCATCTCAAACTCAGCTTCAATTTCCGGATCGCTCTGTTTGGTAAGCAAGGAAACCGCCACGATGACCAACGAGGACAGAATGAAGGAGGGGAGCAGCTCGTAAATGCCGAACACAGGCATCGTTGCGGAGAGGAAGCGGTTGAGCACGAGCTTCCAGATAAACACGCTTGCCGCACCCGTGATCATGCCCGCAATGGCACCTGTGCGCGTTGTGCGCTTCCAGAACAGCGAGAAGAGCATGATGGGGCCAAACGTTGCACCAAAGCCCGCCCAAGCAAAGGACACAAGGCTGAAAATAACACTATCCTCTTTCCAGGCAATGACGACACCGATGATTGCAATGACCACCAAGACGATTCTCGACAGCCACATGACCTGCTTATCCGACGCCTTTTCCTTCTTGATGATGCCGTTAAAGATATTCACGGAAACAGAGGAAGAAGCGATAAGAAGATAGGAATCGGAGGAGGAAATGGTTGCGGCCAGAATGCCGGCCATAATGAAGCCTGCCAAAATGAGGGGCAGATATTCGGTGGACATCACGATCAAAATGCTTTCCGCATTGCTGGCGGTGTTGAGTGCCGCATCAACGGGAAGCAGGGTTCTGCCGATAATACCGATCATGACTGCGGCGGCAAGGGAGATCACGCACCACACGGTTGCAATAATTCTGGAGCGCTTGATCTCATCGGCTCTGCGGATCGCCATAAAGCGAAGGAGCACCTGCGGCACGCCAAAGTAACCAAGACCCCAGGCGAGCATCGAAAGGATCTTCAAAAATCCGTAATCAGAGGCTTCGCCAAACAAGGGGACGCCGGCAATAGCCTGCTGCACACCGTTTGCATCGGTTACGGGCGATGCCATCTTGAACAAAGACAAAAAGCCGTCGATATTCTTGGAATTTTCCACCACGGCGCCAAAGCCGCCTGCATGGACAACGCCAACCACGATCATGCAAACGAGCGCGAGGATCATGACGATTGCCTGCATAAAGTCGGAAACGCTTTCCGCCAAAAATCCACCGATGATGGTGTAGGCAACCACGAAAACGGCACCGATGATGAGCGTGACGTGATAATTAAAGCCAAAGAGGGTGCTGAAAAGCTTACCCACCGTCACAAAGCAGCTGGATGCATAAACGGTGAAGAATACGAGGATAAAGATTGCACAAATGCCGAGTACGATCTTTTTCTTTTCCTTAAAGCGGTTGCTGAAAAAGTCGGGGATCGTGATGGCATTTCCCGCAACCTGCGAATAGTTGCGCAATCTTTTTGCCACGATCAGCCAGTTGACATACGTACCGATGGCAAGACCGACAGCCGTCCAGAATGCATCGGCAAGGCCGAACCAGTAGGCGACACCCGGCAAGCCCATCAAGAGCCACCCCGACATATCCGAGGCCTCGGCGCTCATTGCCGCAACCCAGGGGCCAAGCGTGCGACCGCCAAGGAAATAGTTTTCAGAATTCTTTTGTGCTCTCTTATAAAAATAGAGGCCAATACCGATGACGACGCACATATAGAGCAGCATCACCACAAAAATTTCAGGATTTTTCATGTCTAAACCTTCCTATTGAATGATACCTCGCCATTATAGCATAAACTTTTTTAAAATGCAATAGAGAACGCCGTATAGACTAAATTCTATACGGCGTTCTCTTGATTTTGGTGTAAATGCTGACATTCAAGGGTTTTTGATGTAGACGATTACAAAAACAAAAAATGGGACATAAATAAAACTTTTATTTTTTTAAGGAATTTAAGAAAAGCGGCAGGATTTTGGCGCTGTACTCGGCAAGAGCATAATCGCCGCCGCGCAGGCACCAGTCGTACAAAAGAGCGCGCTCGGTCATGGCGTAAAGGCGTACGGTCTCACTCACCGTCACGCTGTCTGACAGCTCGCCCCTCGCTTGCCCCTCGCCGATAATACGGCGCAGCAGCTTGAAATACACACGGTTATGATCGAGCAGCTGACGCTCTCCATGGACCGTAAGCTGGGTTGAGAGCAGGCGCGACAACAGTGAAATATCAATGCGGTTTTCAATCATCAAAAAGAGCTCTCTGTTCAGAAAAAGCAACGCCGAAACGGCATCGCCCGACAACGCAGGGGCATCCGACAGCTCATCATATTTTTCATCAAACAAATACGCAAGCGAGCCAAGCAGATCGTCTTTACTGCCAAAATAGTGGTAAAACGAGCCCTTTGAGGTGCCCGACGCCGCGATGATATCCTCCACGGTCGTATCCTCGTATCCCTGCTCGTAAAACAGCTTCCACGCAGCGTCAACGATGCGGCTTTTGGTATTGCGGGTATTCTTTTTTGCCATCAGCTCTCACCTCAGCGATGGTAAAGCTTTTTGGTTTGGTATGCGGGCTCGCAGGACATCTGGATGCCGAGCTTTTTGAGCACGTCCTCGTCGATCTGCGGCAAAATAACGGTGGAATGCGCATCGCACCACTTGAGCTGCTTCAGGCAATCCAGCGCGCGGCGCGCCGTTTCCTCATGCACGGCGCAGATCGAAAGCGCGATCAGCACCTCGTCAAGATACAGACGCGGATTTTGGTCGCCGAGCTGCTTTACCTTGAGCGCCGATACGGGCGCGAGGATCTCAGGAGAGATGAGATCAACCTCCTTGGGGATGCCCGCAAGCGCCTTCAGGGCGTTGAGGAGCATAGCCGAGGTGGCACCGAGGATCTTAGAGGTCTTACCCGTGACGATACGCCCGTCACGCAGCTGAAGTGCGACGGCGGGGCCGCCCGTTTCCTCTGCGCGGGCAAGTGCCGTGCCGATCACGGGCCGATGTGCCTCATCAAGGCCGATCGAACGCATGATCATTTTGATCTTGGCGGCGTCGTTGCCATCGCCCTCGCCCTTGCGCTGTGCGCAGAGCGCGCGGTAATAGCGGCGCAGGATCTCATCGCGTGCCGCCTCATACACGGCGTCGTTATCAATGATGCAGTAGCCCGCCATATTGACGCCCATATCGGTGGGGGACTTGTAGGGGCAGCTGCCGTAAATATGCTCAAACATCGCCTTGACGACGGGGAAAATATCCACATCTCGATTGTAATTGACTGCGGTTTCGCCATAGGCCTCAAGATGGAACGGGTCGATCATGTTCACGTCATTGAGATCGGCAGTAGCGGCCTCATACGCGAGGTTGACGGGGTGCTTTAAGCCGAGATTCCACACGGGGAAGGTCTCGAATTTTGCGTAACCCGAGCGAATGCCGCGCTTGTTGTCGTGATAAAGCTGAGAAAGGCAGGTTGCCATTTTACCGGAGCCGGGGCCCGGGGCGGTAACCACCACGAGGGAGCGCGAGGTCTCGATATACTGGTTGATGCCGTAGCCCTCGTCACTCACGATCTTTTCGACGTCGGAGGGATAGCCGGGAATGGAATAATGGTGGTAGACCTTGAGGCCAAGCGACTCAAGACGCTTGCCAAAGGCCATGGCGGCGGGCTGACCCGTGTAGCGCGTGAGCACCACGCTGCCGACATAAAGCCCGAAATCGCGGAAGGCATCAATGAGACGAAGGGTATCCTGGTCATAAGTGATGCCGAGGTCGCCGCGCACCTTGTTTTTCTCAATATCCGCAGCGCTCAGCACGATGACGATCTCGGCCTCAGCCGCGAGCTCCACCAGCATACGGATCTTACTGTCGGGCTCAAAGCCGGGCAGCACGCGAGAGGCGTGGTGGTCGTCAAAGAGCTTGCCGCCAAACTCAAGATAGAGCTTGCCGCCAAACTGCGCAATGCGCTCGCGAATATGCGCCGACTGACGGCGAATGTATTCTTCATTGTCAAAACCGATGCGAAACATGGATATCCTCCTCGTTCCGAGCGCGTGCCCAGAATTACTTTAACAACATAATATCAGTATAACACATTTAAAAGAAGCAGACAAGTGCTTTTTTATTTTTTCGTGATATTTTCAAGCGGGCGGGCGGCACGGCGACGCACGGACGGGCAGAAGCGCGTGCGGTGCGGATAGCCGCTGATGCCGAAAAGCCCGCGCGGGCCGATGCACGCGCCGTTTTCGACGTCGCCCGCAGCGGCAAACACGGCGGTAAGGGCCGCCTTTTCGGGGGAATGGGTGAATATGTAGAGAAAGGCGTGCCCAAGACGCGAGAAAAGCGGCTTGTGGGTGGTTTTTTCGGGCGCGAGCAGATCGGTTGCGGTAATGCCCGGGTGGGTGGCCACAAAAATCGGCTCATTTTTACCCCGTTTGGCGGCTTTTTGCATCACGTAGGCCGACAAAAGGTGCTTACTGCGCGCATAGGCAGCGTATCCCTCACCCTCGCCTGCGCGACGCGCATCCTTGCCGAAACGATCCACCAAGCTGGTGGTAAAGACCATGCGCGCGGTGCGGTCGAGCTGCGGTAGCACGGCTTCGGCTAAGCGCACCGTGCCGTAAAAATTAACGCCCTCGGTCATGGGGTATCCGTCGGCGGTGTGCGTTTCGCGCGGATAGTAGACCCCCGCGCAATGCAGGAAAATATCAATTTTTTCATGCCGTTGACCGAGCTCTGCGGCAAAGGCGTCGATTAGAGCAAAGGAGGAAAGATCCACCGGCATATAGGAAACGACCGCGTGCGGAAACTCTGCCAGCAGGCGCTCGCAGGCGGCCTCTGCCTTTGTTTTATTGCGACAAGCCAGCACG
>JAFTKK010000089.1 GCA_017453325.1 Clostridia bacterium | reverse complement strand
CTCTCCGATCCCGAAAGTGAGAGTGAAGATGAGGAGGCGGGTGAATGAAAGGGAAGCGCTCTTTGCTTGAAAAAGCTGCGGCGGTCCCTCATGCACTTTGGATCGTGCTCTTTATTCTGGGGCCGCTTCTGTTTGTACTGTATTTTGCCTTTACCGATACGAAGGGCAGCTTTTCCTTTTCCAATATCGAGCTGCTTTCCTCGTATTCGCATATCTTCTTTTTGTCGATCTGCTTTGCGTTGGTGGCGACTGCGTTTTGCCTGCTGATCGGATACCCCCTGGCATTCGTGATGGCGCGTGCAAGGCCCTCGACTCAAAAGCTGCTGATGCTGCTTTTGATGCTGCCGATGTGGATCAGCCTCCTCATCCGCACCTATTCGTTGATGACGCTGCTTGATAACGGCGGTCTCGTCAACAGCCTTCTGACCGCACTTGGCTTTGATCCCATCACGGTCGTGGGCACGGGCGGTGCGGTGATTCTCGGCATGGTCTATGACTTTTTGCCGTATATGGTGCTGCCGATCTACACCTCGATCAGCAAGCTTGATAAGCGCTATCTGGAGGCGGCGGCCGATCTTGGCTGTAACGCCTTTCAGACCCTTTTTCGCGTGGTGCTGCCCTTGACGGTGCCGGGCATTGTGTCGGGTGTGACGATGGTGTTTGTGCCCTCGATCTCCACCTTTTACATCTCTCAAAAGCTGGGCGGCGGCAACTTTGACCTCATTGGTGATACCATTGAGCGTCAGTTCAAGTATGCTTCCACCTACCACATCGGTGCGGCCATTTCCTTGGTGATGATGATCCTGATCCTCATCTCCATTGCGGTGATGAATCGCTTTTCCGATGGCGATGGGGAGGAGATGATCGTATGAAAATTCTTTCCCGTACCTATCTTTGGGTAGTGTTTGCCTTGCTCTATGCCCCCATCCTCATTCTCGTCATCTTTTCCTTTAATGACGGTGGCTCGCTTTCCGCCTACACGGGCTTTTCCTTCCGTTGGTACGGCGAGCTGTTCCGCGACCAGGTTGCTTTGCAATCTCTCAAAAATTCTTTGATGCTGGCTGTGAGCTCATCTCTGCTTGCCACCGTGATCGGCACCTTTGCCGCGCTTGGCCTTGACCGCATGCGCAATCGCTATCTCAAGGCGGCGATCAATTCGGTAACCAATATTCCGATGATGAATCCCGATATTGTCACGGGCGTGTCGATGATGCTGCTCTTTGTAGCGCTCGGCGGTATGCTCGGTGCGGGTGATATCCTCGGTAAGTGGACGATGCTCATTGCCCACACCACCTTTAGCCTGCCTTATGTGATTTTGTCGATCATGCCGCGCTTCAAGCAGTTTGATAAGACGCTGCGCGAGGCGGCGCTTGATCTCGGCTGCACGCCGGCGCAAAGCTTTTTTAAGGTGGAGCTTCCCGCCATTGTGCCGGGTATTTTTTCGGGTCTTGTCATGGCGTTTACGCTGTCGCTTGATGACTTTGTCATCAGCCACTTTGTGAGCTCGCCCGACTTCCAGACCCTGCCGCTTTACATTTACAACCAGACCGCGCACAACGTGAAATACAGTATGTATGCACTTTGTACGCTGATCATCGTCACGATCTTGGTGCTGCTGCTTGTGGTCAATTTTGCGGGCAGCATGGGTGATCGCAGCAAGCGCAGAAAGGGGGCAACGTCATGAAGAAGCTGATACCTCTTTGCCTTGCCCTTGCATTGCTTGCGCTCCTTGTGCCGCTTTTTGCCTCCTGCAGCGCAGGCGGCGAGGTCACGCTCTACGTGTATAACTGGGGTGAATATATCTCGGACGGCACCGAGGGCTCGCTCGATGTGAACGCCGCATTTGAGGAGTGGTATGAGAAGACGTACGGCGTGCGCGTGAAGGTCAATTATTCGACCTATTCCTCAAACGAGGATATGTACGCCAAGCTCAGCAGCGGTGCGGCCAATTACGATATCGTGATCCCGTCGGATTACATGATCGCACGCATGATCGGGGAAAATTTGCTTCGCCCGCTTGATCTTGCCAACATTCCCAATGCGCAGTATATCAATTATCCTGCCATGTTTGGCGAAAACGTGCCGTATTACGATCCCGATTATGCTTATTCGGTGCCCTACACTTACGGTACGGTCGGCATCATTTACAATAAGACGATGGTGGATGAGGCAGACCTTGGCACGTGGGATATCATGTGGGACGAAAAATACGCGGGTAACGTGCTGCAGTTTAACAATTCGCGCGATGCGTTTGCAACGGCGCTCTTTAAATTGGGATACAGCGTGAATACCGCAAACGAGGCTGAGTGGCGCGAGGCGCTGGCGCTGCTGATGCAGCAAAAGCCCATCGTGCAGGGCTACGTGATGGACGAGATCTTTAACAAGATGGAAAACGGCTCTGCCGCCATCGCCCCCTATTATGCGGGAGATTTCTTCACCATGTATGCCGATAACGAGGATCTTGGCTTCTGCTATCCCAAGGAGGGAACCAATGTGTTTGTGGACGCCATGTGCGTACCGGCCTCCAGCCAAAACCCCGAAATTGCAGAGCGATATATCAACTTTATGCTCTCGCGTGAAGCTGCTATTGCAAATGCCGAGTACGTTTGCTATGCTTCGCCCAATCGCTTGGTGACTGAGGATCCCGATTACCGTGCCACCATGGAGGAGATGCATCCCGACGCGATGGAGATCCTGTACGGTACCGATGGGCTTCACATGGAGTTTTATCAGAATCTGCCCGAGGCGCAGCTGATGCAGCTCAATAGCCTTTGGGAGGAGCTGAAGATCGAAAGCCCGATCAACACCTCGATCATTGTGATGGCGGGTGTGATTCTCGGCGCAGGCGCGGGCGCAGGTGTGTTCTTTGCCGTGCGCGGAAGAAAGCGTCGCCGTATTGTGGCAACACTTTGGCATTAATAGAAGAGGGTGTCTCAAATGGTAATTTGAGACACCCTCTTCGCGTCAAAAAGGCGAGGGTAGGCTTTTTGACGCCGGGAATTTGTGTTTTTTACCCGTTTAACGGGTAGCCGTAGCGGAACCGAGCACATAAGCCCTACGGCGATAAATTTCCGCGTCTTTTACCGCATCCTGCCTTGTAAAGTCCGCACTTGACTTCGGCAAGCTGCGGCAAAATCCGT
>JAFTKK010000015.1 GCA_017453325.1 Clostridia bacterium | reverse complement strand
TAAATTTCCGCGTCTTTTACCGCATCCTGCCTTGTAAAGTCCGCACTTGACTTCGGCAAGCTGCGGCAAAATCCGTCAAAAATTTATTCGCCGTATGGTGCGGAGCAGTTTTGAGCGTGCAAATTTTTTCATAGACAAACCAAATTTTTTGAGAAATATGCGGATATTTAAGAAAAATTCGGTGAAGTATAGGGAAAAATTTGCCACTCAAAACCTTGTGTGTTCGATTCCGCTACGGCTACCCGATAAACGGGTAAAAAACACAAATTCCCGGCGTCAAAAAGCCTACCGGCGCCTTTTTGACGCGAAGAGGGTGTCTCAAATCACAATTTGAGACACCCTCTTTTCGTGCGGTTTGACCTCGCGCGATCAAGCGGAGATCAGCGCGAGAGCCCCACACGGTGTGGGAAAATCAAGCTTCGGGATAGGTATAGCAGGTGGCATCGTCAAGGCTGCTAAAGGGGAGCGGGAAGAGCTTGGCAGGGCCGTCTGCAACGATGCAATGCTCGCGGCCAAGAGTATCATATAGGTATTTATCACTTTCGACGGCGTTGCCGATGAATTGATATTTCTGACCGATCACGCGCAGATCAAAGGAGACCTGATTGGTCGGCCACAGGCTAAAGGCGGGGGCGATATGGCTATAAAGCTCTACCGTGCCGCCGCTATAGCCGTGGTGGTTGACCTGCACCACGTCGCTTTTCAGCGCCGCGCCGTGCATATCGCAGATAAAGTCGGAAATGGAGCGCTCGCAATCGGCCATAAACAGCACCGTTTGGCCGTTTGCCGTAAGACGGCATACAATGGAGCTGTCATTCATGTAAGGGAGCGTGACGGGCAGGTGCTGCTCGTGCGTGTAGAGCATCTCCAGCGTGATATCGCAGAAGCGGTATATCTGGCCCGTGCGGGGGCGGTAGCATTTGACGTCGCCAAACAGGGCAAGATCTTCGAAGACGGTTTCCGTCAGATACGCGGAGTAGCCCTTCCCGCGCGGGAACATGACGGGCAGGGTGGGGTTGAAGATCGCGCTTTCGAGCACCACGTCCGCAGCATGGCTCTTGGCAAAGGCGCGGAACGCCCCGAGGTGATCCATATGTGAGTGGGTAAAGATCCATGCGGCGATCACGATCTTGCCGTCGGGGTGGCGGTTGTTGTCGGCAAGGAAGCGGTAAAGGCGCTCGGTATCCTGCGTGTAGCCGCCGTCAAAAAGGATATAGCGTCCGTCGGGTAAAATGATGGCATAACTCATACCGTTTCCATCCGTAATCTCGCGGTGTGTGTAATCGGGCGAGAGGACGCAAAGCGTGGTAGCGGTTACGGCCGCGAAGGGTGCGGGGTCAAGAGGCGGCACCGAAAAGCGATCCGTCTGATCGGTGACCAGACGCACGGTGCTGCTGTGTGCCGTATAGGAAACGTGGAGCAGACGCTCGCTCTGTAAAAAGGTGGCGTAGCAATTGTCTCCGATCGTGTGCTCCTGCAGGAGCTGCAGGGTGGCATCGGCCTTGAGGGCAGAAAAAAAGGTGTGAAACTCGGCCTCGCTGATGTCGTAGCGCACTTGCATACGAGAATCAAGACCAAGATCAATGCCTCGGTCGGGCAGGGCGTGAGTGATAAAAGGCTCGGTGGTTGACATGACGTCTCCTCCTTTTTGTATGTTCAAAAAAATAATAGCACTTTTCGGCGCAATAGTCAAGGGGCGGCGCGAAATGTGATGGTATAATGAATTATAATTTAATTAAATATATCTACTTGACAACCCCTTTTTTTGATGTTAAAATAATTAGGTCACAGAAAATTGGTTTAATATTAAACTAATTTTATCTTGTAAAGGAGGAACTATGTTTAAGAGATTGTTTCGCTGCGTGCGCGAATTCAAAAAACCGACGATCTTAACGCTGATCTTTATCGTCGGCGAGGCGATCATTGAAACGCTGATTCCGTTCATTACGGCCGATCTTGTCAACAAGATCAAGGCGGGTGCGGCGCTTGAGAGCGTGATCAAAACCGGCGTGCTGCTTGCCGTGATGGCCTTTGTCTCGCTGGCATGCGGCGGTATTGCGGGCTTTTGCTGTGCACGTGCCTCGGCAGGCTTTGCCAAAAACGTGCGCCATGACCTTTATGACAAGATCGGTGCGTTTTCCTTTGAAAACATTGATAAGTTTTCCACCTCGTCGCTCGTCACGCGTATGACCACCGACGTGCAAAACGTGCAGATGTCCTATATGATGATCATCCGTACGGCCATTCGCTCACCCCTGATGCTGATCTTCTCGGTGGTGATGTCGTTTGTGATGGGCGGCATGCTCGCCATGACCTTTGTCGTGATCATTCCCGTGCTGGGCTTTGGCCTTTGGTTGGTGGGCAAAAAAGCGATGCCTGCCTTCCGCAGCGTCTTCCGTAAATACGACCGTCTCAATGAGTCGATCGAGGAAAACGTGCGCGGCATGCGCGTGGTAAAGGGCTTTTCGCGCGAGGGCTATGAAAAGGAAAAGTTCGGTGCTGCTGCCGAAAACATCAGCGCGGATTTCACCCGTGCCGAGCGTATCGTGGCATGGAATCGCCCCATTATGCAGCTTTGCCTGTATTTTAACATGATCTTTGTGCTGCTGGTTGGCTCTCGCATGGCAATTGAGGGCACGGGCAGCGTGGACGTGGGGCAGCTTTCCGCCATGTTGACTTACGGTATGCAGGTGCTGATGTCCCTGATGATGCTTTCTATGATCTACGTGATCCTGACGATGTCCGCTGAGTCGATGAAGCGTATTTGCGAGGTGCTGGGTGAGGAGCCCACGCTCGGTGAACCCGAAAACCCCGTGATGGCAGTAGCGGACGGCTCGATTGATTTTGACAACGTAAACTTTAAATATTCCGCCAAGGCAAAGCGCAACTCGCTCTCGGGCGTTGACCTGCATATCAAGTCCGGCATGACGGTGGGTATCATCGGCGGCACGGGCTCGGGCAAGACCTCGCTGGTGCAGCTCATTCCGCGCCTTTACGATGCTACCGAGGGTACGGTACGCGTGGGCGGCGTTGACGTGCGCGACTATGACGTGACTGTGTTGCGTGATGCGGTGGCGATGGTGCTGCAGAAGAATTTGCTTTTTTCGGGCACGATCAAGGAAAACCTGCGTTGGGGTAATCCCAACGCCACCGACGAGGAAATGATCGAGGCTTGCCGCCTTTCGCAGGCCGACGATTTCGTGCAGAGCTTCCCCGACGGATACGATACCTACATCGAGCAGGGCGGCACCAACGTATCGGGCGGTCAGAAGCAGCGCCTGTGTATTGCCAGAGCTCTGCTGAAAAAGCCGAAAATTCTGATCCTTGACGATTCCACCAGCGCGGTGGATACCAAGACCGATGCGATGATCCGCGGAGGCTTCCGCACCTTCATTCCCGAAACCACCAAGATCATCATTGCTCAGCGCGTGGCATCGGTGGAGGATGCCGATCTCATTTTGGTGATGGAAAACGGCATGATCTCGGCTGCCGGCCAACACGCCGAGCTGCTTGACACGTGCGAGATCTATCGCGAGATCTACGAGCAGCAGACGAGAGGAGGTGCCGACAATGAGTAAGCAACAGGCAATGCCAAAGCGCCCCAAGGCGAGCCCCCGTGTGCTTGGACGCGTGCTGAAAATGCTGTTTGGCTATTATCCGGTCCTCGCCCCCATTATTGTGGTTTGTATCCTTGTTTCCGCAGTGACGGCTGCACTGCCTGCCGTATTTATGCAGCAGGTCATTGCTGCCATTGAGCAGGCGCAGGTCTCGGGCACGCCCTGGAGCGAGGCTGCGGGTGAGATCATTTCCAAGGTGCTGCTGCTGGCAGTTTTCTATATGATCTCTTGGGTAGCGATCATTCTGCAAATGCAGCTGATGGCCATTATCACGCAGGGCTTTCTTTGCAAGCTGCGCCGCACCATGTTTAACAAGATGCAAAATCTTCCCATCCGTTATTTTGATACCCACAAGCACGGCGATATCATGAGCCATTATACCAACGATATCGACGCGCTGCGCGAGTTGGTCTCCCAGGCCATGCCCTCGCTCTTAAACTCGGTGGTGATCTTGATCTCCGTGCTGTTCGTGATGCTGTATTACAGTCTGTGGATGACGCTGGTTCTTTTGGTGGGTGTGTGCTTCATGGTGCTGGTATCCAAAAAGATCGGTGGCGGCTCGGCCAAATATTTCGTGCGTCAGCAGCGCGCAATGGGCCGCGCCGAGGGCTTTGTGCAGGAGATGATGAACGGCCAAAAGGTTGTAAAGGTCTTTAACCACGAGGAGGCCTCTGCTGCCGATTTCGCAGAGATCAACAACGCGCTGTTTGAGGATAGTGCGCGTGCGCACGCCTATGCGAACACCTTGGGACCGATCATTGGTAATATCGGTAACATTCTTTATGTGATCATGGCTGTGGCGGGCGGTATTTTCCTGCTCTCCCACGTGCCGAATGTGGGTCTTTCTCTTCTGCTCTCGCGCGAGGGCGGCTTTGCCGTATTCAGCGTGAGCATCATCGTGCCGTTCCTCAACATGGCAAAGCAGTTTACGGGCAACGTCAACCAGGCCTCGCAGCAGATCAATGCGGTGGTGATGGGCATGGCGGGTGGCTCGCGTCTGTTTGAGATGATGGACGAGGCGCCCGAGGCCGACGACGGCTACGTGACGCTGGTAAACGCCAAGATCGACGCCGAGGGCAACATTACCGAAACCGACGAGCGTACCGGCATCTGGGCGTGGAGACACCCCCACCAGGCCGACGGCACGGTGACCTATACGCGCCTTTGCGGCGACGTGCGCCTGAGTGAAGTGGATTTCTCCTACGAGGAGGGCAAGCCGGTGTTGCGCGACGTGAGCGTGTATGCCGAGCCCGGTCAGAAGGTAGCCTTTGTGGGTGCTACGGGTGCGGGTAAAACCACCATTACCAACCTCATCAATCGCTTTTACGATATTGAGGACGGTAAGATCCGTTACGACGGTATCAACATCAACAAGATCAAAAAATCCGATCTGCGTCGCTCGCTCGGTATCGTGTTGCAGGATACCAATCTGTTTACGGGCAGCGTGATGGATAACATCCGTTACGGCCGCCTGGATGCGACCGACGAGGAATGCCGTGCAGCAGCCGCGCTGGTGGGTGCGGACGACTTTATCTCCCGCTTGCCGCAGGGCTATGATACCGAGCTGACGGGCAACGGCGCCAACCTTTCGCAGGGTCAGCGTCAGATGATCGCCATTGCGCGTGCGGCCGTAGCCGACCCGCCTGTGATGATCATGGACGAGGCGACCTCCTCTATTGACACCCGTACCGAGGCCATCGTGCAACGCGGTATGGATAAGCTGATGGAGGGCAGGACGGTATTTGTGATCGCGCACCGCCTCTCCACGGTCATGAATTCCGACGTGATCATGGTGCTTGACCACGGGCGCATCATTGAGCGCGGTAACCACGATAAGCTGATTGCCGAAAAGGGTGTCTATTATCAGCTGTATACGGGTGCTTTTGAGCTCGAATAATAAAAACAGAACGCGCATGGCTCCCCCGGCGGGGGCGTGCGCGTTTTTGAGCCGTTTGATAGGCGATGGAGGTGTTAGATGAAAGTATTGTTTATATTTACCGGCGGAACGATCGGCAGCAGCGCGAAGGGCGCTTATATCGGCACGGATGACCAAAAGCCCTATTTGCTGCTTGAGGCCTATCGCCAAAAATACGGCATGGATTTTGAATATGAGACGGTGGCGCCCTATACGGCGCTGAGTGAGAACAGTACGGGCAGGACGCTGGGGGCTCTGATGGCTTGCGTGGACACATATAAAAATCGCGCATATGACGGGATCGTGGTCACACACGGAACCGACACGCTGCAGTATTCCGCCGCGGCGCTTTCCTATGCGTTTGCAGACTGCAAAATTCCCATTCTGCTGGTGAGCAGCAACCGCCCTATTGAAGATCCGGAAGCCAACGGTCTTGACAATTTGCGCGGTGCGCTGCGCTTTATTGCCGAGGTAAAGACGCCGGGCGTGTTTGTAGCTTATCGCAACCGAGGGGAGAGCGTAAAGCTCCACCGCGGCACGCGCCTTTTGGAAAGCCCCGCCTTTTGTGACGGTGTGTTCAGCATTTTTGACAGCCATTACGGTGCGTTTTGCGAGGGGATGCCCTTTATGCGCAACGAGGATGATCATGCGAGTGCCGACGAGCTGCCCGCTATGGGTGCGGTGTCGCTGGGCGAAAGCTGCCCCCATATTTTGCGTGTGCTGCCTTATCCCGGAAATCCTTACGGGGAAGTGCCAAAGGGCGTGCAATATATCCTGCACGGCTCCTATCATTCGGGCACGGTCAACACCGCTTCGCCCGATGTGCGTGCTTATTTTGAGCGCGCGGCGCGCGCGGGGATCACGACTTTTCTGACGGGCGTGGAAAACGGCATTTCTTACGAAAGCACGCGGGAGTTTGCCGCGCTTTCGATTTGCCCCATCTATGGAATTGCGCCCATTGCGGCCTTTGTGAAGCTTTGGATGTGGACTGCTGCCAACGAGGGGCAGACTGCTACGGCTGCGCTGCTGCAGAGGTCGCTGGCGGGGGATGTGGTGAAAAAGCAATAATTAGTGATGACAATAACGAAAAAGGCACTTATGGCAAAAATCCATAAGCGCCTTTTTTGTTTTCTTCGGCTATATTCAATATCAATCTTCCTCGGGATCGTTAAAATAATCTCTGTCAAAAAATTGAGATAAGGTTATTCCCGCACCCTCGCAAAAACGTTTTACGGTAATAATCTTCGAACATTTGGTTCTACCTTTGATTAGGTCGTAAATAGCCGAGGGTGACATTCCGCCACTCAAAGCGATATCGCATACGTTGCTGTCGCGTTCCTTGCAAATCTCCTCTATTCGCTTGACAATAGCATCATTTAATTTCATAGCTGCATCCTACCCATGTTTTTGTGGAATTCCACAATTATTATAGGTAAATATGAAATTTTTATCTCGTGGAGTTCCACGATATTGACAAAGTATTTGTTTGGCTGTATAATGCTCTTATGAAATCGTGGAATTCCACGAAGAAAGAGGCCTTATATGACAATTGCTTTGTAGGGCTGATGTGGGCCCAAGTGCTTTGCGCCCCGTTAAAACGGGATCAATTCTACAAGGAATACCGTGAAGCACGCGCAGGCGGCCACGACGGGCAGCTTGCAGCCGCGCAAGGAGAGCACGACGGCAACGGCGAGGGCGGCAAGCGCCGACCAGAAGATGACATTGGTGGCGGTAAAAATAGCGGGAACGGTCATCACCGAGAGGGTGACGTAGGGCACGTAATGAAGGAAGGAGCGCACGGTGCGGTTTTTGATCTCGCGGCGAATGAGCACGAGCGGCAGCACACGAATGAGATAGGTGACGCCCGCCATCACGAGAATGGCAAGCAGAATATTATTGACCATCTTCTGCCACCTCCACTTTCGCGGTATTGTCCGTTTCCTTCACGGGGAAGAGCAGCGCGGCTGCGGCCGAGATCACGACGGTGAGTGCGATGATGCGGAAGCCCTCGGTAAACCACGTGAGTGCGAAATGCTTGCAGACCCAGGTGAGGAGTGCGCTTGCTGCCATGGAGACCGCCACAATGCCTGCGATCACGCGGCTTTTTCCTGCGGGTGGGAGCACGATGGCAAGGAACATGGCGTACAGAGCCACCCCCAGCGCCCCAACCGCGCGTGCGGGCAAAATATTGCCCATGACGGCACCGAGAAGGGTGCCCAGCGTCCAGCCCGGCACGGCCACGCTGATGGCGCCGTAGCTATAATACGGGGAGAGATAGCCCTCCCTTGCGGCCGAGATGCCGAAGATCTCATCGGTGACGCCGTAGCCGACCAAAAGGCGGTGCAGGATGCCCGTGTCGGCAGAGAGCTTTTGCGAAAGAGAGCAGGACATTAAAAGATAGCGGATATTAATGACGAGCTGGGTAAAGGCCAGCTCAACGTAGGTGGTGCCCGCGCCAAGCAAAGCAATGCCTGCCGCCTCTCCTGCCGAGGTGACGTTTAAAAAGGAGAGGAGTGCAGATTGCCACGGGGTGAGGCCGGCGGCGGTAGCCTTGATGCCGAGGGCAAAGGCCACGGCAAAATAGCCGATGGCAATGGGCATACCGTCGCGCACACCGCGCGCGAACCAGGTTTTTCGAGTGATCATAAAAGCGCCTTTCTGTGAAACGTAACTGTGTTTCATTGTAGCGCGTTTTCCTCAAGAAGTCAAGCAATTTGTGGGATAATGTGACAAAAAATCCCCCATACAGGCGATAGAGCCTGCATGGGGGAGGATGATTACAAGTTTTGCGTGAAATTGGAGTGCGGGAAGATGATCTTGCCGTCATGGAAGATATAAGTGGTGACGAGAACCTCGATGGAGCCGTTATAGTATTTAATGGCCTTGATCATATCAGCGGTAAGGGGTAAGCCGCTTTCGGTGCCGACCACAAGCGCGCAGCCGCCCCAGTAGTGGATGTCGCCCAACGCATTCCAAATGGCACCCACCTCATCGTTCCACTCATCATCGCGGAATTTGACGATGTGCTCGTTCAGGATACCGTAATGGGTCTGATCCAATTTTTTCTTGCCCTCAACGGTCTTGTCATATTGCAGGATCACGGTAAAGGATGAGAAGGAGGAGATCAAATTACGCTCGGCATCGGTATAGGGCGAGAATTTTTCGCCAACGGCGTAAGGATACGCAGATGTTTGCGTATCGGACAGATCGTTTTTGGCTTCGTTTGCGAGTACGATCAGCGTAGCATTGGGGGCGCCGCCGTCACCGTAATGCGCATAGATATAGGTTTCGGTATTGTCGGGATGGCTGATTTTGATATAACCGATGGCGGTGTATGCGGTCAGATAAGAGGAGGTGGGGATATCCACAAGCGTGGCGCAGAACCGGTAGGCGGTTTCACTTTCTGCATACCATGTGTGTGAGGGAATATCAATCGGCGTTTTGCCTGCGTTGCGGAGTGCTGCGTGCGTCAGCGTGCCGCCGATCTCAGCCAGATCTGCTGCCGTGGCGATGAGTGTGCCGCAGGATACGTTTCTCGCGCCGCTGATGGGAGCCCAGTCACTTTTTTGCACGGTGGTGATAAAGGCAAGGCCGGGCGAGGTGGAGGAAAGATTGAGCGTGGCCTCTGTAGCAGTAACAAGATTAAGCTTGGTGAAGGACAAAGGAGATGCGGCCGGCGCTTTGTTTGCTTGATAGCCCGCGTAAACGTAAGCCTCCGTGCCGTTGGTATATGAGATCTTGACGTAGCCTACAGCGGTGTATTTTTGTGTGAGATCCGTGAGGAGGCTGTTTTTGACAGTGGCAGAAAAGACCAACGTTGTATCGGATTCCAAAAGCCAAGACCGGGTGACAATATCAATTGCCTGTTTGTTTTCATCGGCCAGAGAAGCGTGCGTGAGCCCGCCCTCAAGTGTGGCAAGATCCGCTACGGGCAGGATCAGCGTGCCGCGCGTGAGCGCGGTGGCTGCGCCAAATAGCGCGGTCCATTCGGATGCGGCGATGCTTGTGGTGAATTGCATACCGCTTTCATTCTCGACTTCTGTTAGCGTGACTTCCTCGTGGGTGGTAAACGTCAGATAAAGCGGAGTGAAGACAAGTGCCTCGCCGGCTTGATAAGAATACGTGGCTCCCACCGGGAGAAAAACCGTGCCGCTCGCATTTTTTGCCTGCCAGCCGATGCAGCTTGCGGCCTTGGTGCCCGCAGGCGCGGGAACAACAAGTGAGCCGCCCTCATCAGCAGCCACGCGTGCGGTGAGCACGCCGTTTTCCTCAAACGTGATATAATTCTCGTTTTTATGGCCTGTGCAGGACAGTAGAAGCAGTAAACATAAGGCGGTCAGGGCACAAAGCAGGGTGCGACGCATGATCCTTTTCCTCCGCAATCGTTATTTTGGCCTTGGTAAACATATCTAATTATATTATAACAGATGAAAAGGAAAAGGTCAAGTTGTTTTTCGAAGCGCGGCAGACGCGCAAAAAAAGCGCAACCCGACGGTTGCGCTTTTTTTGAAAAACTCATTATTTTGCGGCCTTGATAGCAGCCTTGGTGCCAAAGTAAACCATGGAGCCGGAGCGAGTGGGCTCAACCCAGTTCTCAGCAGACTCTTCCTGCTTTTCCTTAGCGTTTTCCTTTACCTTGTCAAGGGCCTTCTCGGCATTGTCCTTGTCAGCAAAATAGTAAACAACAACGATTTCGGTGCTCTTGTTGCCGTCCTTGTCCTCTACGACCTTGCTGCCGGTGACAACGCTGGTAAGCTCATAGCCTGCAGCCTTGAAGAGCAGGGGGGTAACGGTGGTGTCGTTTACGGCGACGTAGCCTTCCTCTTTGAGTGCGGTTACTGCGTCAGCAGCGTCCTTAGCGGGTGCGCCGCAGGAAGCAAGGGTTGCGCAAAGCATAACGACTACCAGAGTGAGCGAAAGAATGCGAACAAACTTTTTCATGGTGAAATTTCCTCCACAGAATGTATTTTGCGAATCGAAGCGCCGACGCTTCAGTTCGTATGGTAACATTATAACACACATGCAAAAGAAAATGCAAGTACATTTTTAAATTTTGGCGTATTTTTGTTCGATCCTCGGAGGAGCTTTGTATATGCGGTTGCTTTTTTGAAAAAAGCGTGGTACAATGTAATCGTCAAGGAGGTGGTAGCCGTGATCGACTTCGGGCACGTAGAAAAATATCGGGAAAACAACCGCATCGAGGCCAAGCGTGCGCTGGGCGGATTGCCTTATAGCGTGTGGGAGACCTATTCTTCCTTTGCCAACACTATGGGGGGTGTGATCCTGCTTGGTGTGGAGGAGGGAAAGGACAAATCCTTTCACGCCGTGGATCTGCCGAATCCGCAAGCGCTGATTGACAAATTCTGGCGCCAGGTCAACGATAAGCGCCGCGTCAACGTGAATATTCTGACCAAGCACGACGTGCGTATTGAGCGCGTGAATGGCAAACGGATCGTGGTGATCGAGGTGCCCCGTGCGCACCGTGCGGATAAGCCCGTATACATTGAAAACGATATGATGACCGGCACCTACCGCCGAGGCGGCGAGGGCGACTATCGCTGCACGCCCGAGGAGATCGCCGCGATGCGGCGCGATGCTGCGGAGCGCACGCAGGATATGCGTCTTTTAGAGGGGGTCCTGCCCGAGGCACTATGCACGGACACGATCGCGGCATACCGTGAGCTGCTGCGGACCTTGCGTCCCGGACACGCGCTTGAGCGATGCAGCGTCAATGAGCTTTTGATCCAGCTGGGCGCCGCCGGTGTCGGCTCCGACGGCAGACTGCACCCCAGTGCGGCGGGGCTTTTGATGTTTGGCAGTCCTGCGGCAATTGCCGAGAGCTTTCCCTTTTACAGTGTGCAAGTGACAGGGGGCGATGCGCCCGCGGCTGCACCGATCCATGACAATTTGTTCCGCTTTTATCATACGGTAACGGCGGCCTTACACAAACGCTTTCACCGTAGCACGTATGCGTGGGAGGCCTTGACGGAGGGGCTTGTCAACTGTCTTGTCAATGCCGATCACCGCGAACGCGGCGGCGTGAGCGTGGAAATTACGGAGGATCGCGTTCGCTTTTCCAACCCCGGTGCCTTTCGTATCAATCCTGACAGCGCACGGCGCGGCGGTGTTTCGGATGCGAGAAACAGAGCTATATCGCATATGTTTGTGATGATGGGTGTGGGTGCGGGCATCGGCGGCGGCATTCCGCGGATGTTTGGGAACTGGCGCAGAGCCAACCATCCGACCCCGTTTTTCACCGAGGGCTTTGATCCCGAGCGCACAACGCTCACCCTGCCCTTGAAGCGCATACGTACGGACGCTCACACCAAGCGCCGCGCGGTACCCGAGGCCGTGGCAAAGCAGCTGCTTGCCGAGCATTTGACGCACGTGATCTTTGCGCGCGCATCCCAGATCTCGGCAGCGGTCGGTATGTCGCTGCCGCGTGTGAGGCATTATCTTACCCTCATGTGCCGTGAGGGCACCGTGGTGGCCGAGGGCACGGGTAAGCACGCCGTATACAGGCTGCGCGAGCGCGCGGGAAGATAACAAAAAAGGACGAGATTTCTCGTCCTTTTTTTATCGGCTGAAAGCCTATTATTCGTTATCGTACCAGGTATAGAGGATATCACCGATGGTCAGCGTGCCCATATAGTCGTCAATGATGATGGTTTGGGTCAGGGTCTGCGCGGTACCGTTTGCGTCGGTATAGCTGAAGGTGATATTGCCGCGTCTGATGAGGTTTTCCTCGTCCTCAAGCTGCTTTTCCTCATCCTCTTGCGGGATGATCTCAAGCGTGTAGGTGCCCTCGTAGGACAGAGCCTCGTCCTTTACGTACTGGAGGTACACCTCGTAGGAGAAGGTCTCCTCTTCAAAATAATAGCACACATAGTATCCCGTCAGCGTTTTGTCGCCGCGGATATACTCGCCATCCTCAATTCTTTCTTCGCCGCAGGAGGTCAGGCACAGGCAGAGCATGACAGCCACCAGCAAAAGAGATAAAACACGTGCAAAGACTTTCATAAATGATGTCCTCCAATATAGTTTTATGGATAATAGAAGTATAGCACACCTTTCAAAAAAATGCAAGGGCTTTTTTGGGTTTTTGTGCATTATTCCAAAAAAGGGCGCCGTAATATGGTAACTTCGCGAATTTCAGCCTTCGGTTTTGGCCCAGGTGGTTCCGGCAGAGGTGTCGGTGAGAACGATGCCCTTGGCAAGCAGCTCGGCACGGATGCGGTCTGCTTCGGCGTAGTTTTTGGCCTTTTTGGCGGCGGCACGGGCGTCGATGGCTTCCTCGATGGCGCGGATCTCGGGATCGTCGGAGTAGGTGCGCACGGCGGCCTTGGCCTCCTCCTCGGCCTTCTTTTTGGCAAGTGCGTCGGCCTTGGCGAGCAGATCAAGCGACAAAACGGTATCGAAATCGGCAATGGCGGCACGCTTGGTGGCTGCGTTGGTGGGGAACTTCAGCACATCGTAAAGCGCGGTGATCGCAAGCGAGGTGTTGAGGTCGTTATCCAGCGCCTTTTTGAATTTTTCCTTCAGCGTGTCGAGCGCGGCGGCGTCAACTGCTTCGCCCTCTTGCGCTTTCAGAGAGGCAATGCGCGTGAGCAGCTTGTTGAAGGAGACTACGGCGTTATCAAGGTTTTCATAGGAGAAGACCAAGGAACGGCGATAGTGCGAGCCGAGACAGAAGAAGCGGTAGGCGAGGGGGTCATAGCCCTTGCTTTCCAGCAGGGAGACCGTCAAAAATTCGCCCTTCGATTTGGACATTTTGCCGTTATCGGTGTTCAGGTGCAGCACGTGCATCCAGTAATTGCACCATTTGTGACCGAGATAGGCCTCGCTTTGCGCGATCTCGTTGGTGTGGTGGGGGAAGGCGTTATCAATGCCGCCGCAATGGATATCAAGGCGCTCACCGAGGTGCTTCATGGCGATGCAGGAGCACTCGATATGCCAGCCGGGATAACCGATGCCCCAGGGGCTTTCCCATTTCAGCTCCTGATCCTCAAACTTGGATTTGGTGAACCAGAGCACGAAGTCGGCCTTGTTTTTCTTGTTTCCGTCCTCCTCAACGCCCTCGCGCACGCCAACGGCGAGATCTTCCTCCTTGAAGTCGTTGAAGATATAGTATTCCTGCAGCTTCGAGGTGTCGAAATAGATGTTGCCGCCGGCCTCGTAGGCGTAGCCCTTTTCGATGAGGGACGCAATGACGCGGATGAAATCGTCGATGCAGGCGGTGGCGGGATCCACCACGTCGGGGCGGCGGATGTTCAGCTTTTTGCAATCGGCAAAGAAGCAATCGGTGTAGTATTGCGCGATCTCCATGACGGTCTTTTTCTCGCGCTTGGCGCCCGTCAGCATCTTATCCTCGCCCGTGTCGCCGTCGCTTGACAGGTGACCGACATCGGTGATGTTCATCACGCGCTTCACGTCGTAGCCTTGGTAGCGCATATAGCGGTCAAGGATATCCTCCATGATATAGGTGCGCAGGTTGCCGATGTGCGCATAGTGATAGACCGTGGGGCCGCAGGTGTAGATGCTGACCTTTCCCGGTTCGTTGGGTACAAATTCTTCTCTTTTTCGCGTAGCGGTATTATAAAGATACATGGCTTCTCCTTTAGTTCTCGGTTTTCTTGGTTGATTTTTTGGGTGTTGCCGATTTCTTTTCGTCAGGCGTTTCGGCCGATGCTGCTGCCTTTTCGAGCTTGATCACGCGGCGGCGCAGCTTTTCGCTTTCGGCGCGCAGGGCGGAAAGCTCCTCCTTGATGGGGTCGGGAATGTGGATCTGGTCAAGGTCGTTGGCGATACGCACGCCACCCACGCTCACAACGCGCGCGGGAATGCCGACGGCGGTGCTGTCCGAGGGGATATCGTGCAGGGCAACGGCACCTGCGGCGATCTTGGCATTGTCGCCGATGGTCAGAGGTCCGAGCACCTTGGCGCCCGCGCCGATCATCACGTTATTGCCGAGCGTCGGGTGACGCTTGCCGACGTTTTTGCCCGTGCCGCCGAGTGTGACGCCCTGATAAATGGTGCAGTTGTCGCCGATCTCGGCCGTTTCGCCGATCACGACGCCCGCACCGTGGTCGATCACAAGGCCTCGCCCGATGGTGGCACCGGGGTGGATCTCAATGCCGGTGATGAATTTTGCGCTCTGGCTGATCAGACGCGCCGAAAAGGTGTGTCCCTTTTTGAAGAGCTTATGCGATAGGCGGTGCGCCGTGCGTGCGTGCAGACCCGAATAAAGCAACAGGATCTCAGCGGTGCTGGTGGCCGCGGGGTCGCGCTGGCGAAAGGCCTCCGTATCATAGCGCACCTCCTTGATGAAGTCGCGTCCGCTGCGGTAAAGATCCTTCGCGGTCTTGCACAGGGCCTCGCTTACCATCAGCGCGCCGTCTGCAATTTTTTCGTAATCGATATTCATTGTCATACCTCGTTTCGTGTATTCAAACAAAAAAACCCCTGTACCAATCGGTACAGAGGCGGTAAGAGCCGCGGTTCCACTCTGCTTCGGGAAAATTCCCCTCACCGTCCTTGCAAACGGTTACCCTTAACGCGGGAAACGGCATCGGCTACCTCCGCCCGTGGGGCAGGCTCGCCGCTGCGTCTTGCGGGTGCACATCCCCCACGGTAGCGTGCGCGGCTCACAGCCAAGGCCGCGTTCTCTGTCCGTTTTCGTGGGTCTTTTCCCGTTCATCGACTTTCTTATTATATTATACACAAGAAAGGAGAATTTGTAAACCCCTTTTTTAAAATAAATACCGCCCACATCTGCGGGCGGTATTGTTGGTATTACAGATATTGGTTGACGATAGCCTGCAGCGTGGGCATTTTGGCCTCAAGGTCGGCAACCAGCTTCAGCTGATTGCGCGCGCGCTCAAGGTTGTGCCCCTCGTGATGAATACGGAAGTAGGTGTCACCCTGCAGGTGGTCGGTGAGGAAGCGGATGGCCTGCTCAAGCGTAATGACGCGGGCAGCCTCGGGAAGGGCGAGCAGTTCCTCCTTGGTGATGCTTTTTTTCAGGCTTGTGACAAAGCCCTTGGTGAAGGCCTCGAACATTTCGGTTTTGACGTAAACGCGGTCAAGGTCGGTTTCGTCCTCTGCGGCAGAGGAGGCGCCAAAGCGAATGGCATCACCGAAATCGTAGAGCAGGGAGCCGGGCATGACGGTGTCAAGGTCGATGACGCAAAGCCCCTCTCCCGTTTCCTTGTTCATGATCACGTTATTGAGCTTGGTATCGTTGTGCGTGACGCGCAAGGGGAATTTCCCCGTGGCAAGTCCGTCAACGATGAAGGCGCAGGCGGTTTTTCTCGCGCGAATGAAGGCAATTTCCTCGGCGCAGTCTTTTGCACGCCGGCATACATCGGCCATGGCGGCGGTCTCGAACGCTTCATAGCGCTTGGCGGTATGATGGAAGTTCGGGATCACCTCGAAGAGTGTGGCGGCGTCATAGTCGGCAAGCTGATTTTGAAATTCGCCGAATGCGGCACCGACGCGACAAAAGAGCTCGGTTGTGTCGCAGGTTTGGTAGCAATTGCCGTCGACGAATCGGTAGGCGCGCCAATATTCGCCCTCTTCGTCGATATGGTAGTAACGGTCGCCGCTTTTGACAAACTGCAGGGTACCGTTTTTGGTGTCGCCGCCGACGGCGGCAAGCTTGGCGCGGATATGATCCGTCACGCCCGTGACATTTGCCATGATCTCGGCGGGATTCTTAAAGATGCCCTTGTTGATCTTTTGCACCACGTAGCGTCCGTCCTCGCAGTTCACGAAAAAGGTGCTGTTGATGTGGCCGATCTTACATTCGTCGATGGAGGTGACCCTTGAGGAAAAGGCAAAGGCCGAAACGATTTTTTTGGTATCCATGGTATGAAGAGGGTTCTTACACCTCGGTGTAAGAACCCGTTGCCTTTCAAATATTTGAAATTAGATATTGATAAACTTCTTCATGCAATCAATGAGCTCACGCGCCTTGGCGGCATCGGTGCTCTCGGCAAATACGCGCAGGAGGGGCTCGGTGCCCGAGAAGCGGCAAATGACGAAGGAATTGTCCTCAAAGTAGACCTTGAAGCCGTCCTCGTAGCTGAGCTTTGCAATCTTTTTGCCAAAGTCCGGCACCTTCTTTTGCACCATCAACAGGTCGTTGATGCGCGTTTTTTCCTCGGGGCGGAAGCGCAGGTTGGACTCGGCCATCTCAAACTTGCCGTATTTGGCGGTCAGCTCTGCCCAGATCTGGGAGGGAGATTTTCCGAGAGCTGCGATCATTTCCACAAACAGCGAAGCGGCATAGATCGAGTCCTTGCCGTAGATATGACCGCGCACGGTCAGACCACCCGAGGATTCGCCGCCGAGCACAGCATCGGTCTCATCGAGCTTGGAGGAGACCCACTTGAAGCCGACGGGTACCTCGTAGCACTCCTCGCCAAAGGAGTGAGCCACAACGTCAAGCATATGCGTGGTGGCGAGGTTGCGCACAACGGGGCCCTTCCAGCCGCGATGCTCGTGCAGATAATAGTAGAGCATCACGAGGATCTGGTTGGCATCGATGTAGTTGCCGTTGTTGTCGATGATGCCAAGGCGGTCACCGTCACCGTCGACGGCGATACCGAGATCGTAATCCTCACCGACGACGCGGTTGACAAGGTCACCGAGCGTGTGTCTGTCGGGGGCGGGCATACTGCCGCCGAAGTGAGCGTCCTTATTGGCATTCATCAAATCGACCGTGCAGCGCGCGGTATACAGAATGACCATCAAGGGATAGGTGCCGGAGCCGTGCATGGGATTAAAGAGCACACGCGGCGCCTTTTCGCGGATCACGCTCATATCAAGGCGGGAGATGATGGAATCGATAAAGTTGTTAAAGAGGTCCTTCGGGTACTGCACAAGACCTGCTTTTTCTGCCTCCTCAAAGGGCATATAGGTGACGTCCTTGGCTTCTGCGATCAGCTCTTCAAGACGCTCGGTCACCTCAAGAGGTGCGTCGCGACCGTCCTCCACAAAAAGCTTGATGCCGTTATAGGCGGCGGGATTGTGGGAAGCGGTGACCTCAAGGCTGTAGTGCAGCGACTGTGCCTTGGCATTATACATGACAAGAGGAGTGGGGCAGGAGCGCTTCATCATCCACACGGTCACGCCGTTGGCACAAAGCACCTCGGCGATCCATTTGGCTGCGTCGGGCGAAAGGAAGCGGCGGTCGTAGCCGATGATAACGGGCTTGTCGGTCTTGTTGTTTTCTGCCATCAGGCGATAAACGCCTGCGGCAACCTTCATAATATTTTCACGGGTGAAGTCATCGCCGATGAGGGCGCGCCATCCGCCTGTGCCGAATTTGATCATTTTAACCTCCTTGGTTTTGTGACGGTGCGATCAGTCGAGCACGTCGGCGGTGCAGATGAGCGTTACGTCGGGGTGGAAGTTCAGCATTGTAGCGGGGAAGTTGGTGTCAACCGAGCGCTCGAGCATGGCGGAAACGGCACCCTTTTTAGAGGAGCCGGAGGCCATAACGATGATCTTTCTTGCCTTGAAGATCGAGCCCATGCCCATGGTGAGTGCCTTGCGCGGCACATCGTTTGCGCTGGCAAAGAAGCGAGCGTTGGCCTCAATGGTGCTTTCAGTGAGGGCAGTGACGTGCGTGTCGAGCATCAGCTTGGTGTCGGGCTCGTTGAAGCCGATGTGGCCGTTGCGGCCGATGCCGAGGATCTGCAGGTCGATACCGCCGAGGTCGGTGACAAGCTGCTCATAGCGCTTGCTTTCCGCTACGGGGTCGGCGGCGGTGCCGTCGGGCACGTTGGTGTTGGCCTTGTCGATATCCACGTGATCAAAGAACTTGGTGTTCATAAAGTAGCGGTAGCTCTGGTCGTTGGTGGGAGCGATGGGATAGTATTCGTCGAGGTTGACCGAGGTCACGTTTTTAAAGCTGACCTCTCCCTTTTTGTACATCTCGATCAGATCGGCATAAAGGCCCTCGGGCGTGGAGCCGGTGGCAAGGCCGAGCACGGAATTGGGCTTTTCCTTGACCTGTGCCGCTACCATATGCGCTGCGCGCAGGGACATTTCCTCATAATCTTTGCAAACAACGATGTTCATCAGTGTATCCTCCTATATGTAAAAAATGGGTGAAATCGGTATACGATTTCATTCTACCATATCCGTTTTCAAATTTCAATATGTTATTAGACATAAATTTTACAAAAAAAGATATAAAAGCAGGCTGCACCGTGTGGCACAGCCTGCTTGCATTTTTTGTCACGATTGCTTGCGGACCCAGTAGTATTCTACATAGTCCTCGGTCAGATATTGCGCGTTTTTGCTCTTGAACCACAGAAATACGCTCTCACCGGAGATGGCAATGCGGTTATCCGTGGTGCCCCAGCCGAATTTTCCTTCGAACACGACCGTTTCAAGTGCATCGCAGTTTTTGAAGGCGTGGTCGCCGATGAAGCGCAGGCTCTTGGGGAGTGTGATCTCCTCAAGGAGCACGCAGCCGCGCAGGGAGGAGCTATCCAGTATTTCGAGCACGGGGGAGAGGGTGATGGAGGTGAGCTTGGCGCAGTTTTCAAAGGCCGAGCTTCTGACTTCCTTTACGCCGCTACCGAGATTGACGGTTTCAAGATTGACGCAGTCCTTGAAGCTGTCGTCACCGATCGTAAGGACAGAGTCGCTGACGGTGAGGGACTTGATGCCGGGGCAGCCGATAAAGGTGAAGGGCTGAATGGCGGTCACCGTGTCGGGAATGACCAGATCCTCGGCCTTTTTGTTGCCGATATAGAGCGAAGCACCCGTGGTGAACGGGGAGCTGCTGCTGTTGGTAACGGTGACACCGCACCATGCTCCGAGATCGGAAATGTAAATGCGCTTTAAGGATTTGGTGAAGAAGAAGGCGCCCTCGCCGATGGTTTTGAGGCTGGCGGGCAGGGTGATGCTTTCGATATTTTCGCAGTCGCTGAAGGCACCCGCACCGATCGTAGTACCGCCCGTGATGATGACGTTCCGCAGGGCGGAGGGTACGCGTCTTACGTGCTGGCCGATCGCGGAGGCACCGAAGACCGAGCCGAAGAGCACGTTGCCGCCCGTGGGCGTACGGCCGACGAAGGGCAGGGTGATCTTGGCAATGCCTGTGCAGTTATAGAAGGCGCCGTCACCGATGTAGGTCACGCTATCGGGCACGACGATGGAGGTGATCTTTTTGCAGTTTTCGAACGCGTAAGGTTCAATCACGGTCAGGGTATTGGGAAGCTGCACGTAATTGAGCTTGTTGCAATCAAGGAAGACGCATCTGGCAATATGCACGACGCCCGTGGGGACGGTGATCTCGGTCGTGAGATCGCAGTTGTAGAAGGCGTACTCGTAGATGAATTTGGTGTCGGGATGGATGGTGTAGTCGCTTTGCTTGTCACGGTTGATGGCACGGATGAGGATGAGGTGCGGATTTTCGCTGTTGCCAATGTAGGAGATGTTGCCCTCGGTGATTCCGGCCATGTTGGTGCGCCCGCCGAAAATGTTATAGCCAAGCTTTTGCAGCGTGCTGCCGATGTTCACGGAAAGGCCCGAGGCACAGCCTCGGAAGGCTTCAGCGCCGATCGTGACGATATTATTCATGCCCGTGACAACCTTGAGCTTGGAGCAATAGGCAAATGCAGAAGCACCGATATGGGTCACCTTGTCGGGTACGTGAATGGCGGTCAGCGCCGAGGAGGAATAAAAGGCATAGTCGGAGATGTGCGTAACGTTATCGTGCAGCGTGACACTTTCGAGCGCCGTATATGCCAGTGCATAACTGTAAATGACGCGCGTGTCGGCGTGCACGGTATAGGAGGTTTGGGATTTATCGCCCAGCAGAATGAGCACAAGACGGGGGTTTTGGTCGTTGCCGAGGTAGAGGTTATTATCCAGCTTGTAGTAGGTCAGCGGGTCAAACTCGGTAAAGGTATCCTCTTCGCGCACCACGGTAAAGGCTCTCGCGCCAACCATTTCGAGGGTGGAGGGCAGCGTGATGCTTTTGAGGTTATGGCAGCCGTAGAAGGCATCTGCACCGATAGAGGTGACACCCTCCGGCACGGTAACCGAGGTCAGCGTGGTACAACCCCGGAAGGCGTCAACTCCGATGGAGGTGACCTTTGCGGGGATGGTGATCTCCTCAAGATAAATGCAGCTGTTGAATGCGTTATCGGGAATGGCGGTGATGGAGGAGGGCAACGTGATGTGCTTGACGTTGGCACAGTTGTTGAAGGCGCCGGCGCCAATCACGGTGATGCTTTCGGGAATGGTGATCTTGTCAAAGGCGGCACCCGAAAAAGCGCTGGGGCCGAGCTGCGTGACGGGCTTGCCGTTATAGGTCTCGGGGATCACGATCTCCTTGGCATAACCAAGGCCGCCCTTGGAGACGCTGTAGGTGCCGTCATCAAGCAGGGTGAAAGAAAGCGCCGCTTCTTCCTTGCTTAAAATATCACCGGTCGGTTGTTTTTCGGCATCGGGATCGCCGGTGCCTCCTCTGTTGCACGCAGCAAGCAAAAGGGTGCTGCCAAGCAGCAAGCAGGCAAGGAGCAGGCAGAGTAATTTTTTCATCATAAGTTTGTTCCTCGGTTCCCTTGTATTTAGGTGTAAGGTTGCAAAGCAGATATAACTTTTTTTATTTTAGCACATAAACTATATTTTGGCAATTGTGAAAAATGCCGAAATGTGTGCGATTCCGCTACGGCTAGCGTTTGCGAATGTTTTTTGGTACCGTCCCCGCGTATTTTTTGAAAAGCTTGTTGAAATTAGCGGTGTTGTTAAAGCCGCAGGCTGTGGCAACGTCGAGAACGTTTTGGTCGGTGGTGCGCAGCAGGCGCACGGCGTGCTCGATGCGTTTGACCGTGATGTATTCGCAGGGGGAAAGACCGATAATGCGCTTAAAAAGTGCGGAAAAATAAGTTTTTTCCAGGCGCACCGAATCGGCAAGCTCAGAAAGGGTCAGCGGCTCGGTATAATGGCCGTCGATATAGGCAGCCGCACCGAAGATGCGCTCCGTATTTCCGCAGCGAACCTCCTTTTTTCCGGGGGAGGCGAGCGCGGCGCGCGAGAGCAGAATGAGGATGCGGTCAAGGCAATTTTGTATCATAAGCTCATACCCTTCGCTCTTGCTTGAAAATTCTGCCTCTATTTGGCGCATGGCAGCCGAAACGGCGGCATGCGCTTCGGGTGTGAGCAGGTCAGCGAGGCGGTTGGAGGCAAAGCTTTTTTGCAGAAAGGCTACGCCAAAATTTTCATCCCGTTCGGTGCTGAAATGCTTGAAATAGATGGGGGAAATGTGCAGATTGAGCAGCTCCATGCCGGGCTCGGCGATGTCGGTAATACAGTGGGGCTCACCGCTTTTATAGAGGAAGATATCGCCGGGGCGTATTTCGTATTTGCGGTCGCTGGTGTACTGCCCGTGACCGCTGACAACAAGACCTAACTCATAGGCGGTGTGATAGTGCACGCGAAAGGCGTGTGTGCGCGCGGCGGCGCTTGAGGTATACATGCGCAGAAGCCGCAGACCGCTGCCATCTCTCAGTTCACCCAAATCGGCCATAGCAGCACCTCCTTACAGGGTTGGCTTTATCTTACCTTATTCGGCGGTGATTGTCAACCAAAAACACAAAAAAGTTTGCAAAATCACCAAGATAGTTGAGGAAATGGGTGCGCTGCTGCCGTATAATGATGACAACGAGGAACAACAAAAGGAGATCTTATCACATGAAAGCATCCGACTTGAAAATCACGGACCTCCGCGTGGCGGATATCAACGGCTTGCCCAAGCACATGATCCTTTTAAAGATCTATACCAATGCAGGTATTGTCGGCTACGGCGAGGTGCGCGATGCCTCCAGCGGTACCTATGCCAAAATGCTCAAATCCCGTTTGGTTGGTGAAAACCCTCTCAACGTAGAAAAGCTTTTTCATCGCATCAAGCAGTTTGGCGGTCACTCCCGTCAGGGTGGCGGTGTGTCGGGCGTGGAGATCGCACTCTACGACATTATCGGTAAGTTTTACGGCATTCCCGTGTATCAGCTGCTTGGTGGCAAATATCGCGACAAGGTACGCATTTACTGCGATACCGACGTAGACGGAAAGCATACCGGCTACGACATGGGTCGTGCACTCAAAAAGCGCATGGAGGATGGCTTTACCTTTCTTAAAATGGACCTTGGCATCGAGTTGCTTTACGATGAGCCGGGCTGCCTCAACGCCCCCGCAGGCTTCCTTGACGATCTGAAAACCTATTCCATGAAGGCCATCAGCCACCAGTCCGGCTCGATCGATAAGTCTTTGATGTTCGGTAAAAATTACGAGATCTTTACCGTTCCGCACTACGCAACGGGTATTCACGTGACCGAAAAGGGCTTTGATTACCTTGAGGAGTACGTGCGCGAGGTGCGTGAGGTGATCGGCTACGAGATCCCTCTTGCCATTGACCATTTCGGCCACGTGGCCATTGAGGATGCGCTTCGCTTTGCCAAGCGTCTTGAAAAGTACAACATCGCTTGGATGGAGGATCTTGCTCCTTGGCACATGACCGCTCATTATAAGAAAATGGTCGATCGCTCTTTGGTGCCGATCTGCACGGGTGAGGATATCTATTTGGCGGAAAATTTCAAGCCTCTGCTTGATGCGGGTCTCAATGTCGTTCATCCCGACATGCTGACCGTCGGCGGCTTTGCCGAGCTTAAAAAGCTTGGCGCCATGTGTGAGCAGAGTGGCACCGCCCTGGCCATACACATGGCGGAGAGCCCCATTGGCTTCATGGCTGCCGTACACGCCGCTGCGGCACTGAAGAACGTGCTGGCTGTGGAGTTCCATTCCGTCGATCACCCCGAATGGTACGAGCTGGTAGAGCCCGCCATTAGGCTTGAAAATGGCTTTATGAGTGTGCCGGATGCACCCGGCCTTGGCATTGAGGCTCTTAACGAGGAGCTTATCAAGCAGTTCAAAAAGGATGATTGCGAGGAGCCCTGGTCCTCGACTGACAGCTGGAACGGCGAATGGGCAAACGACCGAGAGTGGTCTTGAAAAAAAGGAGAATGAAAACATGGAATATCCGCACGTTGACAAAGAATATCTGCTCCGGTCTTTCTATGAAAACAGGAAGATGCTGGATAAACGAAACGATGAGAATATCGAACGGTATCGCAAGGGAGATTTTACGCTTCTTATTGCGGGTGATGGAGATAAAAGGGTAACTGTCAAGCAAAAAAAGCATCAGTTTAAATTCGGCTGTAACGCGTTCATGATTGCGTCCTTTGAAAACGGGGAAAAGGAGAAGCTTTATAAGGAAAAGTTTGCACGGCTCTTTAATCAGGCCGTCGTGCCCTTTTACTGGAGCGATCTCGAGCCCGAGGAGGGCAAGCTGCGCTTTGATCGGGATAGCGCATATATCTATCGCCGCCCCGCACCCGATCTGGTGCTTGATTTCTGCCGCGAATATGGCATAGAGCCCAAGGGGCATTGCCTCGTTTGGAACCATTTCGTGCCCAAATGGCTTGAAAAATACGGCACAGAGGATCGCAAGCGCATCCTTGAGCGTCGCTTTGCCGAGATCGCCGCACGCTATGCGGATAAGATACCCTCTTTTGATGTGGTAAACGAATCGGCAAGCAACTACAATCTCGGCCGAAAGATACTGTTTGATGAATACGACGAATACGGTCTTGCGCTCGGCGCGAAGTATTTTCCGCACAATATCAAGATCCTCAACGAGACCAACCAAGCGCTTTGGAATTACTTTTACCGCTTCGGAAAGTATATGCCGTTTCGCGCACAGCTGCGCGATTTTCTTGCCAAGGGCTGCGCCATTGACGAGATCGGTCTACAGTTTCATATGTTCGCCTCTGCCGATGATCTGAAGGGAAAAGCGTTTCGACAGTATCTCGATGCTGAGCTTCACCTCGATCTGCTCGATATTTGTGACAGCTTCGGATTGCCCATGCACATCTCCGAGATCACGATACCGAGCTATGCGGGCAATATCCCCGAAAACGAGGCGTTCCAGGCCGAGCTGGCGCGTGAATACTATCGCATCTGGTTTGGCACCAAGAACATGAAGGGTATCGTTTGGTGGAATCTGCCCGACGGCTACGCGGCCTACGCACCGCAGGGGACCTTTGAGGGTGAGAACCAATACGCCGCGGGACTGCTGCGCTACGATCTCTCGGAAAAGCCTGCCTACCGCGTGCTCGACAAGCTGATCAACGAGGAGTGGAAGACCTCCTTTGAGACCAAAATTACGCAGAACGTGCTTGATTTTCGCGGATTTTACGGTGAATACGAGATCACCGTGGAGGATGCCGCTGGCAAGCGCACTGCCACCGTAACGCTTGATAAAAGCGGCAAACGCATCGAGATCTGAGGTGATATGATGAAGGTTTTGATTACAGGCTCCACGCAGGGCATAGGCAAGGCCATGGCTGAGGCATTTGTTCGCCGCGGTGACGAGGTGATCGTACATTGTTCGCGTGATCTTGAAAAGGCAGAGCGTGTGGCGAATGAAATCGGTGCGGCAGGCGCTGTGACGGCGGATCTTTCCGATCTTTCCGAAACTGTAGCGCTGTATGGAAAAACGGGTGCGGTAGATTGTCTTATACTCAATGCCAGCGTGCAGCAAAAGGAATGCTGGGAGGATATTGACGATGAGAGCTTTGCATGGCAGATCAACGTCAATCTGCGCAGCACCCTCAAGCTCATGCAACTTTATTATCCCGCCATGAAGGCGGCGGGCTTTGGCCGTATCGTGACGATCGGCAGCGTGAACCAATACCGCCAGCATCCCGAGCTCGGTATGTATGCGGCCACCAAGTGCGCTGTGCTCAGCTTGGTAAAAAATGTCGCAAAATTCGCAGCGCCTTACGGTGTCACGGTCAACAACGTGGCACCCGGTGCCATTGAAACGCCCCGCAACGCCGACGTGACGGCCGACCCTGCCATGAAGGCGGCGGTGGAGGCGCAGATCCCGATGGGGCGCTTCGGCTTGCCGCAGGACTGCGTTGGCGCTGTACTGATGCTCTGCAGCGAGGCGGGAGCTTATATTACAGGAACGGATATGATCATTGACGGAGGAATGCGTTTATGAAATTCAACTCACGTGAGGACATTATTGCGATGACGCCCCTTTGGAAGGGTGAGCGTTTTCCCGACGGCAGACCGCGCGTGCCTGACAAGTATCTTGAAAAAATGCGCGAGATGACCCTTGAGGAGCTTTGGAAGCCTATTTTTGTGCTGGGCTACGAGAGCCAGTTTGAAGGAGATCTCAAGACCCTGCATGACGATGGCAGAAAGCTGATCGGCCGTGCCGTGACGGCGACCTACGTGCCCACGCGCCCCGACCTGCATGACGTGATGTTCGGCATCGGTGCTGCCGAGGGCAGAAAGGGCAACTACAACCAATGGGTGGTAGATAGTCTGGTGGAGGGTGATGTGGTCGTGGTAGATCTTTACGACAAGATCTACAAGGGTACTTTCCTCGGTGGCAATCTGACTACCGCTATCCGTGCGCGTACCAAGACGGGTGGCGGCGTCATTTGGGGCGGCATCCGCGATACCGAGCAGATGAAAGCGGTGGAGGGTGTTCAGGTCTACTACCGTGGCATTGACCCCACGCCCATTCGAGAGGTCGTGATGAAGGACTTCAACGGCATCACGCGTATCGGTAAGGCCACCGTGTTGCCGGGTGATATCGTATACGGTGCCGGCGGCGGTGTGCTCTTTATTCCCGCGCACCTTGTTGCCGACGTGGTGGACGGTGCCGTTAAGACCCACGTGAAGGACGATTTTGGCTTTGAGATGATCGCGGCGGGAAAATTCACCACCGCGCAAATCGACCGCGCCACATGGACCGAGGAAATGCTTGATATGCTGGTGGAGTGGATCAATACCGACCCCCGTGGCGAGGCTTATCGCGACCTTGACTGGTCCCGCGAGTACGATCTCGCGCGCAACGGTGATCCCGACGATACGCAGACCGCACTTTAATATATACTTGCACGATTCTTGCCGATATGTTATAATATCGGCAAGAATACTTTTGTGGGGGTTTTGGATGGAACACGTGTATTTGCTTTCCTGTGCACCCGCCCAGCACGGCGGCGGTGTTCACAAATATTCATTGACAAAAGCGGGAAAACTGACCCCACTCGCGGCCTTTCCCTGCGAAAAGCCCATGTATGCCGTGCGACGCGGTGACACGCTGCACGTGCTGCTGCGCTATGAAAACGAGCAAGCGCAGATTCGAACGGGTGCTTGCCTTGCGCTCGGTCTTGATGCGGCGGGAGATTTTTTGAGTGCTACGGCGCCCTTTCCCTCGCGGGGGGAGGTGCCCTGCCATCTCACCGTGATAGGTGATGACGTCTATCTTGTCAACTATATCACGGGTAACGTGGTGAAAAACGGCCAAAAAGCGGTGCATCATGCAGGCCGCGGGCCGCACGCCGTGCGCCAGGCAACGGCACACACACATTTTGTCGAGCTGCTGCCCGACGGGTTTCTCGGTGTGTGCGATCTTGGCACCGACACGCTCCGGATCTACGACAGAGATCTGAAGCCTTTGTCGGCGGCGAAGGTGCCGGACGGGCACGGTATTCGCCATTTTGTGACCGCAAAAAAGGGCGATACGACATACCTTTATGCCGTGAATGAGCTGATGCCCTCGGTCAGCCGCTTTGTCTATCAAAACGGCCGGGCGGTGTATCTTGACACTGTGGAGATCCCCTGTGAGCGCAGCGAAGCTACCGCTGCGGCCATCCGTCTTTCCTCCGACGGGCGCTATTTGTATGTCTCGGTGCGTGCCGAAAACATCATCGCGGTTTTTGCGGTCGGTGCCGACGGCTCGCTGACGCTCCTGCAAACGGCCACCTGCGGCGGCGACGGTCCACGCGACTTCCTGTTGATTGACGGCTACTTGGTTTGCGCCAATCAGTTTAGCAGCACCGTCACGGTCTTTGGTATGAGGGAGGGAAAACTCTCTGAAATGACCGACAGCATCCCTCTTGCCGACCCACTTTGCGTGTTGCGGTGAGCAAAGACCGCAAGATTATACTAAAAAGCAGCAAGATTTTACTTGATAATTCTCTTGCCGTATGTTAAAATATAACCGAACGCGCGGAGCTACCGCGCATATGGGAGGACAGTATGGAAAAATTTATACCCGTCGTGGTCATTAAGGAGCTTTCCGAGACCGACAAAATACTCACCGCACTCAAAAATAACGGCATCAACTGTGCCGAGATCACCTTCCGCACGGCTTGTGCTGCCGAAGCCATTGCATATGCCGTCAAACATTATCCCGATATGGAGATCGGTGCAGGCACGGTGATCAACGCTGCCCAGTGCCGTGCGGCATTGGAGGCAGGTGCTACCTTTATCGTCTCTCCCGGTCTTTCGGTGGCCGTGGCTGAGGTTTGCCGCGAGGCAGGCGTGCCCTATTATCCCGGCTGCGTGACCCCCACGGAAATCATGCAGGCGCTTGACCTTGGCATCACCACGGTCAAATTCTTCCCCGCCAACATTTACGGTGGCCTCGCTGCTCTCAAAGCGCTTTCCGCGCCCTTCCCGCAGGTAAAGTTTATTCCTACGGGCGGTGTGGATCGCAGCAATATTGATGAATTTCTTGCCTTTGACAAGATCGCCGCGATCGGCGGCAGCTTCTTTGTCAAAGAGTCGCTTGCAAAAATGGAGGAGAAACAATGAAACGTGTGATAACCTTTGGTGAATTGATGCTGCGTCTTGCCCCGACCGGCTACTACCGCTTTTTCCAAAACGACCAGATGCAGGCCACCTTTGGCGGCGGCGAGGCCAACGTTGCCGTTTCGCTTGCCAATTACGGCCTTGACAGCGTATACGTGACCAAGCTTCCGAAGCACGCCATCGGCCAGGGTGCGGTGGATTCGCTCCGTTGCTTTGGCGTTGATACTTCCCGTATCGTGCGCGGCGGTGACCGTATCGGTATTTACTATCTTGAAAAGGGCGCTTCGCAGCGCGGCTCGGTCTGCATTTATGACCGTGCACATTCCGCCATTCAGGAGGCAAGTCCCGCAGATTTTGATTGGGACAGCATCTTTGAGGGCGCCGATTGGTTCCACTTTACGGGCATTACGCCCGCGCTGGGTGCCAACCTGGTAGAGATCTGCAAGCAGGCCTGCGTGGCTGCTAAGGCGCGCGGCGTGAAGATCTCCTGCGACCTTAACTATCGCGGCAAGCTTTGGACGCGCGCTGAGGCGAGAGCCGCTATGACCGAGCTCTGTCAATACGTTGACGTGTGCATCTCCAACGAGGAGGATGCCAAGGACGTGTTTGGTATTGAGGCGGAGAACACCGACATTTACGGCGGAAAGCTCAATCACGAGGGCTACAAGTCGGTTGCCAAGCAGCTGGCTGACAAGTTTGGCTTTGAGAAGGTGGCGATCACGCTGCGCTCCTCGATTTCCGCCAGCGACAACGACTGGGCCGGTATGCTTTATGACGGTGAGGATTACTACTTCTCCAAGAGCTACCACCTGCACATTGTTGACCGCGTAGGCGGCGGCGATTCCTTTGGCGGCGGTCTCATTTACAGCCTGCTGTCGGGAAAATCCTCCAAGGAGGCCATTGAGTTTGCCGTTGCGGCATCTGCGCTCAAGCACAGCATTGAGGGTGACTACAACCGTGTGAGTGTTGCTGAGGTAGAAAAGCTCGCGGGCGGTGATGGCTCGGGGCGTGTTCAGAGATAATGTATAAAAAAGCCCCGTTGGCAGATATTGAACAAGTCCGTTAAAAACGGACAATAGACAAAAGCCCCCTGGTGTAGTAAGATATAATTACTACACCAGGGGGTACTTGTATATGGCAAGGAAATATCAACACACGCAAGAGCTGCTGCCGCAGATCCAAGAGATGCT
>JAFTKK010000088.1 GCA_017453325.1 Clostridia bacterium | reverse complement strand
TCACACCCCCAAACAAGGGGATGGGCACAAAGCGCCGCCTGCTCCTCCTCGTTGAGCTCGCCCTTTTTCTGCGTGAGTGCAGAGAGGCAGCGTGAGACATCGAGCGAAACAGGACAGGCGCGACGGCAGGCACCGCAAGCATCGCAAACCGTAATCTCGTGAGGCGTCGTGGGCAAAACGGCGTCCGTCACGATCTCTCCGAGAAACACAAAGGAGCTGTGCTCCTTTGTGAGAAACAAATGGTTGCAGCCAAAGCAGCCAAGCCCCGCCTTGACGGCAGCCTCAGCCTCTGCAATGGGAGAATGATCGGTAAAGCCGACAAAACGGTTGCCCTTGAACGTATCGCGCAAAACGGGCAGGATCTCCTCAAACAGGGTGGCAAAAAAGCGGTGATAATCACGGGAAACGGCATAAATTGAAATATTTCTTGCAGGATCGTCGCAGCTTGTGGTATAATAAGGTACAGCGAAGATGAATGCCGTGCCCTCTTCGATGCCGTGGCGCGTGAGCAGATAGGGGCGTGTGACGGTTGCGTGTGCCAAAGACAGCGGTGCCACCAGCGAAATGCCGCGTTTGCCAAGCAGCTCTTTTATCGTGCGTTCCATCTTCATCCGCCTTTCTTAGCTTAATTGATATTATTATAGCAAAACTTTATCGTTTTTGCAACGGTGAAAACGTGCTTGATTTGCTTTTCAACACATTTTTGAGTGGAAGTCATAAAATCATCACATTATGGGGATATACTGGAAGCACAAAAGTGAAAGGAGATTTTCTATGTCGGAAACGAACCCTTTTGATTCCAAAGATATAAAAGAGGACGGTGTCGCTGCCGGTACGGATGCTGCCGATGCTGCGGATAACGGCTCGGCACCCGAGGTGCCCCCGCAAACGCAGGTCGCATCGCAATGGTACGGTGTTTCTTATTATAATCACGATAGCTCTGCGGTGATGCCGCTTGAAAGAAAGGATGCCAAGCGCATCACGCGCCGCAGCAGGGTGGCCTTTGTCGCGCTGTTGGTCGCGGTTGCCGTGCTTTTTGCGGCTTTGGCCGGTCTTGGCGGCTACGTGATCGCCGATTACCTCGCGGCGCAGGAGGAAAACAATCCCAACACGGAGCAAAATCCTCCGAGCATTATTTTGCCGAGCACGGGTGGAGGCAGCTCCGATCAAACCACGGTTTTTGAAGCAAGCGATGCCGCCACCTATAATTATGCCGCCGTTACGCTGACCCCGAAGGAGGGTACGGCACTCGTCGGCTCCCCGAACGGCTCAGCGGGTGAGGATGCCACCACGCGCATTGCTGCCGTGGCTGCTGCGAGAAACTCCGTTGTGGAGATCTCTACCACTACCGTTTCAAACCGCGGCCAGCTTGTGGCGGGTGCGGGCAGCGGCGTGATCATTCACGCCGACGGCATTATCGTCACGAACCATCACGTCATTGACGGTGCCAGTAACATTTATGTGCGTTTGACCAACGGCAACACCTACGAGGCATATTTGCGCGGCACCGACGAGGCGGGCGACATTGCCGTTTTGAAGATCACACCGCAGGAAACGCTGACCGTGGCCAAGCTTGGCTGCAGCTCCGCGCTTCTTTACGGTGAGGATGTGTTTGCTATCGGCAATCCGCTTGGCTCGCTTGGCGGAACCGTAACCGAGGGTATTATCAGCGCGCTTGAGCGCGAGGTAACGATGGATGACGGAACCGTGATGACGCTGCTGCAGACCAGCGCCGCCATCAACTCCGGCAACTCGGGCGGCGGTTTGTTTAACATGGCGGGTGAGCTGATCGGCATTGTTAACGCCAAATATTCCGCCACCGGCGTAGAGGGCCTTGGCTTTGCCATTCCTGTGGATACCGCCGTTATTTCGATCAACGAGCTGCTCGATCACGGGTATATTCGCGGCATCCCGTCGCTCAATGTCACTTTGGTGGATCGTGCCTTCAATTGGTATTACAGCTATCCTTACGTGTATGCCGTAGGTGAAGGCTCCCCGCTTCAGGAAGGAGATTGGATCCTTGAGATCGACGGAACTGCCGTTTCCTCTGTCAGCGCGTTGAAGCGTGCGGTACGGATGTGTGCGGTGGGTGATACCGTTACGCTGACCGTTTACCGCAAAAACCGCACCGAAAGCGTGGAGGTCACGCTGACCGAATACGTGCCGAACAGAAGCGATGTGAATTTTAATTGACTATAGGGAAAGGACGCGACAATGTATAATATTTTAGTGGTTGATGACGAGATCCGCATTCGTTCCATTATTCGCAAGTATGCCGAGTTCGAGGGTCATACCGTGCAGGAGGCAGGAGACGGTATGGAGGCGGTGCGCATGGCGCGCGCCGAGGAATTTGATATCATCATTCTCGATATCATGATGCCCGAGCTTGACGGCTTTTCTGCCTGCCGCGAGATCAGAAAAACGCGTACCACACCCATTATCATGCTTTCCGCACGCGGTGAGGAATATGATAAGATCAACGGCTTTGAGCTGGGTGTGGACGACTATGTGGTCAAGCCCTTCTCACCGCGCGAGCTTATGCTGCGTGTGGAGGCGGTGATGAAGCGCGTGAAGCGTAAGGAAGAGGATACCCGCACGGAAAATCAGATCATAGAATTTGATAACGGCGGACTTCGCGCAGACCTCACGGCGCGCATTGTGTACGTTGACGGCAAGCGTATCGAGATGTCTCCCAAGGAATACGATCTCTTTTTCTATCTGCTGCGCAATCGCAACGTGGCGCTGACCCGCGAGCGCTTGATCAGCGAGGTGTGGGGCTACGATTTCTTTGGCGATGCACGCACGCTCGATACGCATATCAAGCTTCTGCGCAAGAGCCTTGGGCGCTATAATAGCTATATCGTGACGTTGCGCGGCGTCGGCTATCGATTTGAGGCGCAGCAATGAGCTGTAAGCTGAAGTCTGTCAAGGAGAAAAAGAAGCAGGTTGGCATTCGTTCCAAGCTTGTTTTGGCCTTGATTTTGTTCACGGTGTTTATTCTGTTGGCCATCTGGGTCTTGCAGATCAGATTGCTCAGCTATTTTTACGAGCGCGAGAAGTTTTCCGAGCTTGAGGAAGCGTATCTTGAGATTTGCGAATACATCGAGGAAAGCGACTTTAAGGAGCGTCTGGAAAAGACCGCAGAAAAGCGCAAGGTCTGTATTCGCGTCTTTGTGATCAGCGATTCGCTCGCCAAGCAGATTGCCGACGCGGATAGCGGCACGGACTGTATGATACACAATCTGTCTTACGTGCTGCTGGCTGATCTTTACAAATCCGCCAAGGCGAACGGCGGTATGTATGATAAGCGCATGGAGTTCAATACCGATCTGATGGAGGAGAGTGGCGACGGCATCATTTTACCCGGTATGCATAACCCCGCCAATACCGTCAGCGCAATCTGTGTCAGAACCTTTTATCAAAACGATAACGAATATTTTGTACTGCTTGACAGCGAGCTGACGCCCGTGAGTGCCACAGTCAACACGCTCCAGGTGCAATTTCTGTGGATTGCCTGCTTTCTGCTTGTTGCTGCGGTGATTTTTGCAACGGTGCTTTCCCGCATCATCGCCACGCCTTTAACCGTGATCACACAAAAGGCGGGTAAGCTGGCTGCGGGAAATTACGCCGCAGATTTTGAGGGGCACGGCTATCGCGAGGTGGCGGAGCTGGCAGAAACCTTGAACTTTGCTGCGCGCGAGATCGGTGCTACCGACCACCTGCAAAAAGAGTTGATCGCCAATATTTCTCACGATCTGCGTACCCCTCTGACCATGATCAAGGGATACAGCGAGATCATGCGCGATCTGCCGGGAGAAAACAACGCCGAAAACGCGCAGATCATCATTGACGAGACCACGCGTCTGTCCGAGCTGGTAAGCGATCTGCTTGATCTCTCCAAGCTGCAGGCAGGCACGCTGAAGCCCGATCCCGAGATCTTTGATCTCAGCCAACTGGCACGAGATACGCTCATTCGCTACGACACCCTCATCCGCCACAACGGATATCGCATTTTGTTTGAAAGCGAGGGGGCGGCGCCGGTGCTGGCCGATCGAGGCATGATACTGCAGGTGATCTATAATCTCATCAACAACGCCGTTAACTACACGGGCGAAAGCCTGCGTGTGCGGGTCAACATTACGCTGAGGGAGGATAGCGTGAGACTCGCCGTTTCCGATGACGGAGAGGGAATTCCGCCCGACATGATCGAAAATATCTGGGAGCGCTATTACCGTGTGGATAAGGTGCATAACCGTGCCGTGATCGGTACCGGCCTCGGCCTTTCGATCGTCAAGGGGATCCTTGAAGCGCATCATGCGCTGTACGGCGTGGAGAGCGCGGTGGGCGTTGGCAGCGTATTTTGGTTTGAATTGCCCCTTGCCTCGGAAAATGAGGAAAAATAACTTGCCTTTTTTTCCTGTTTGTGATATAGTAGAATAAAGTTCTGCCCCTTGCAAGGTAAGACCTTGCAAGGGGCTTTTTTAGAGGTTATTATGTGGTGGACGGAAATTTTGCGTTGCCCCGTTTGCGGTGCTGCAACGGTAAAGGAAAATAACAGTCTGTTTTGCGCGGGAGCGCGCCGCCATTGCTTTGATTTTTCTGCTGACGGATATGTGAATCTTGCTGCTGCCAAAGCGGCTGGCGGTGGCGACGATGCCACGCTGATTGCGGCACGCACCGCCTTTTTGTCGGCAGGACATTATGCGCCGTTTGCCGCACGTGTTGCTGAGCTGCTCGGCATCTATACTGCGGGAAAAACGGTGCTGGATGCCGGCTGCGGCGAGGGTTACTATACCCGTTTTATTGCCAAGGCGGGTTTTGATACGCTCGGAATTGATCTTTCCAAGCGCGGCATCCGTGCCGCCGCCAGGGCTGCAACGCGAGAACAAAACGGTGCGATTTTTGCGGTTGCGGGTATTTATAGCCTGCCCGTGGCCGATGCTTCTCTTGACGCCGTTGTCAGCTTGTTTGCGCCGGTGGCGGAGGCAGAGTTCTTGCGCGTGCTGAAGCCGGGCGGTATATTGCTGATGGCGGGCGCAGGGCGTCGGCATCTGCACGCCTTGAAGCGCGTTTTGTATGATACGCCGCGCGACAATGAGGCGCGCGCCGATCTGCCTGTGCGAATGCAGGAGCTTTTTTCCGAAACCCTTAGCTTTTCCATGACGCTCGACAAAGGGGCTATCGAGGCGCTTTTTGCCATGACGCCCTATTATTATCGCACGTCGAGGGAGGGCAGGGAACGTCTTGCGGCCTTAACAGAGCTTGTGTGTGAGGCAGAAATGGATATCGGTATTTATCAAAAATGACACCGTTTGCCGCCTAAATGGCAGAAAGGAGTGGACATGCCAAAATATTTCCCTTGCTTTACCGATGTGGAAGCTCATCATATCCTTGTTTTCGGCGGCGACGCTCATGCACTTGCCAAGGTCAAGAAGCTGCTTGCCTATGCGCCGTGTATCACCGTGGTGTCCCCGGCACCTTGCAAGGAGCTGATTGCTTTGCAAAAAGAGGGTAAAATCAATACCGTTTGCCGTGATTTGACGGAATGCGAAGAGATTTTAGACGAATTTTCGCCCAAGCTGGTCTTTGTGACACAGGCCGATCCCCCGTACGATGCAGCTGTTTTTTCTGCTTGCCGCGCGCGCAAAATTGAGATCAACACCGAGGATAAGCCCCGTTATTGTACCTTTATTTTTCCTTCGCTCATCCAGCGCGGTGCACTTACCGTGGCAATCGGTACGGGCGGTGCCTCGCCTGCGGTGGCCAAAAAGCTGCGCGAGGAGCTGGAGACGAGCTTGCCGGATGCCATAGAGGATATTCTTGATTGGCTGGCGTCGCTGCGCCCCTCCTTGCAGAGTGACCCATCTGTGCCGCGCGAGCGCCGTGCTGCACTTTGGCGCGCGCTGGCGGACCGCGCCTTCCTTCTCAACCGCCCGTTGCAGGAGGCGGAGACCTTGGCGGTGATCGAGCACTACCGTGCGTGATCGCTCTTAATAAAATTACACATCAAAAACTCCCGCTTGCTTTGTCAAGCGGGAGTTTTCTCATGTCGGGCTTTTTTGATGTCATTCGGCTGTTATGGTGTGTTGATTTTTTGCACTCACCGCGCGCGATGTGATCCGCGCGACTGCTTTTTTTCTCGCGCGCCAAGCCATGCGCCGAGCCCTGCGGTCGGCAGCATCAGCGCGTGCATCCAAAGAAAGTCGATGGCATCTTTTTCATCGTGCGGTAAAACGAGTGATAACGCCAGTTGGACCAAAAGCAGCATCGCTCCCGCCGCCAGCCCGCAAAAAAGAGGTGTGCGGCGGTGGTGCAGGCGCGTGGCGATCAAGCCACACAGAAAAGCCGCGAAATAGGCGAGAAAAAGGCCGGCGGCCGTGTGATAGGCATTGGGATCTGCTGTTTTCAGCAAAAGTGACGTGAGGATGAGGAGCAGCAACAACGCGCTGGCTGCCGTGAGTGGTAAAGCGAGGGCTGCACTTTTCATCACCGAGGAAAACGACGGGGCATCCTCGCCGCTTTTGTGCGCGCGGTGTAGTCTTTTCTTGCGTTTCATAAAAATATCCCCTCCCGAAAGACGATTTGCTTCATCTTATGTGGGAGGGGAAAGATTTAGTCCTGCTTTGTGTCCTCTACACGCACATCAACCGTGCGCACAGCGGTCTTCAGAAGACGGATGCGCGTGTGATCGCGGCCGGTTTCAATGATCATGGTTTCTTCCTTGATGCTGACGATCTTGCCGATGATGCCGCCGATGGTGGTGACCTCGTCGCCTACCTGCAAGCTGTCGCGCATCTGAGCCATTGCCTGCTCCTGCTTCTTTTGCGGGCGGATGCCGAAAAAGTAGAATACAACGACCACAACGGCAACCATGCCGACTGTAACCCAAATATCCATGTGTGATCCTCCAAGTAAAATATTTGCAAATATTATAGCACTTTTTCCGGCGCATTACAAGGGTTTTTGCATATTTTTTTAATTTTTGGAAAAGAAAACCCACAAAAGATATTTTACCTGTTGAAAAATTAACTGTCATATGATATAATTATTATAATTTTAACTTAGGTCAGGTGGCTTATGGCATATATTGCATATCCGGAATGCGGAAAGATCATTAATACGCACGGTTGCCGAGGCGGTGTAAAGATTGAGCCTTGGTGCGACAGCCCTGCGGTGTTCGCGGCGTTGCCCACGGTTTATTTTAAGGAGAACGGAGAGCTGCGCGCGGTGCGTGTGTTGCGCTCGGCGGTGCTTTGCGGCCGTTTTGTCAGCGCAGAGCTTGAGGGGATTACCACCATGGAGGCCGCTGACCTTTTGCGCGGCCGTATTCTTTACGCAAAGCGTGAGGATCTTGGTATTCCCGCAGGTGTTTTGCTGGTAGCCGAGCTGATCGGCTTACCTGTGTTTCACGAGGCCGACGGCCGGGAGATCGGTACGCTCACCGATGTGATCCACCCGGGCGCCACCGATATTTATGTGATCAAGACCGACAGGGGCGAGGCTATGGTGCCCGTTGTGAAGGAATTTGTGCGTTCGGTTGATATCGATAAGGGAATTGTGATTTCGCCGATAGAGGGGATGCTTCCGTGATGAGATTCGATATTATGACCCTGTTTCCCGATTTTGTGACTGCGGTGCTCGGCGAGAGCATTATCGGCAGAGCGCAAAAGGCGGGGGCAATTGAGGTCAACACCTATAACATCCGCGATTACAGTAAGGATAAGCACCGTCGCGTGGATGACACGCCTTACGGTGGCGGCAGAGGGATGCTGATGATGGCACCGCCTATTTACGATTGCTATGCGGATATTCTTGCCAAAAGCCCGGATGCAGAAAAGCGGCGTGT
>JAFTKK010000087.1 GCA_017453325.1 Clostridia bacterium | reverse complement strand
TGAGGTGTTACAGACGCAAGGTAACTCCTCATCCACCGCTAACGCGGTCCCCCTTCTCCCGCAGGAGAAGGCTGATTAGCTGAATTTTCAGCTGTGGTGCTTTTGGCGCGATTGGAAATTATTCGATGCATCTTGAGATGCTCGCTAACAATCTGCCCTTTTAGGGCTGGTGCATACCACGCGTTTTACGCGTGGTTTTGTTTTCCTTTTTATTATAAAAGAGGCGTAGCTTCGGCGCGGTGCGGGCTTTTGTGAAAAATTTGCACTCTTTCGGTGAAATTTACAAAAAACTTTGCTAAAATCCTTGACAAATGCCAAAAATAGTGTTATATTTTTAGTTGTGAATTAGCACTAACGACGAGCGAGTGCTAAAACTGCGATGAAAGAGAGGAAAAAGTGATGTCGTTACCGATCGGTGAGCTCAGCGAGCGCAAAAAGCTGATCCTGAAGGCCATTGTGGAAGCACACATCCGCGGTGGCGAGCCCGTTGGCTCCAAGTATATTACCGAGAGTAAGCAGCTGACCTGTTCCTCTGCTACCATTCGCAACGAGATGGCCGAGCTTGAGGCGCTGGGGCTTCTCGAGCAGCCGCATACCTCGGCGGGGCGCGTGCCCAGTAAGCGCGGCTACCGTCTTTACGTGGATACGCTGCTTGAGGAATACGCCATGACCGCCAAGGAGATCGCGCAGATCAATCAGCTCATGAAGATCAAAATGTCCGAGCTTGATCAGATCCTCGATAAAGCCTCCAAGGTGGCGTCGTCGCTCACCAATTACACGGGCTTTGCCATCAAGCCGCGCGCCCATGCGGTGACCGTCACGAAATACGAGGCGGCGCTCATTGATGCGCACAGCTTCATCCTCATCGTGGTAGCCTCCAACGGCGCGGTTAAAACGCGCAACGTGATCGTGGAGGGGGAGGTGGACGACAAGATCCTCGCTCGCCTCACGGCAGCCCTCAACGAGCTTGTCACGGGGCTTGACGCTGAGCAGATCTCGCTTTCCACCATCATTGCGCTCGAAAACCGTATGTCGGGTGACAGCGTGCTGGTCAATACCGTGATGAAGTGCATTTACGAGATGCTCAGCGATCTTGACGGTGGCGAGCTGAAGGTCAGCGGCCTTGACCGCCTGCTGCAATATCCCGAATTTGCCGATACCGAAAATCTCGGCGAGCTGCTCGGTGCCATTGAACGCAAGGATGAGATCCTTGACCTCGTTTCCGGCATCGACGGAGAGGACGTCAACGTTGTGATCGGGTCGGAGGATTGCTCCGTCAAGGTCATCAACAATTCCACGCTGGTATTCAAGCCCATCCGTTCGCACGGCAAGACCGTGGGCGCCATCGGCGTCATCGGCCCCTTGCGTATGGATTACGCGCGCGTGCTTGCCACACTTGATAGCCTTGGCGGCAACGTGTCGCATCTCTTGGGAGAACCGAAAGTAAGTGATAAAGGAGATAAACATGACTGAAGAGATCGAAAAGAAGGAAACCGAGGTGGAGGAAACCGCCGCGGCAGAAGCCCCCGAGGCGCAGGCAGAAAAGGAGCCGAAGAAAAAGCAGCGCCGTCTGGAGGCCGAAAACGCCGACCTCAAAAAGCAGCTTGAGGCACTTGCCGCCGAGCTTGCCGCGAAAAACGATCAGCATTTGCGCCTGGCCGCAGAATACGATAATTTCCGCCGCCGCACCGCCAAGGAGCGCGAGGGACTGTATGCCGACGCGTTCGGCGAAGCGCTGGCAGCGCTCTTTCCCGTAGTGGATAACCTAGAGCGCGCCGCACAGTATACCGACGGCGAAAACGTGGCAAAGGGCGTTGCCATGACCTTGAAGAGCGTGCAGGATACCTTTGCCAAGCTCGGCGTCACCGAGGTCAACCCCGTCGGCGCCCCCTTTGACCCCAACCTGCACAATGCCGTGATGCACGTCGAGGACCCCGAGGTAGGGGAGAGCGTGGTGGTGGAGGTCCTGCAAAAGGGCTACTGCCGCGGTGAGCGCGTGCTTCGCTATGCAATGGTAAAGGTTGCAAACTGAATTTGAAGATTATTAAAATTTAAACTTATATTTTTTGGAGGAACTTAATCATGGGAAAAATTATTGGTATTGACCTTGGTACGACCAACTCTTGCGTTGCAGTATTTGAGGGCGGTGAGCCCAAAGTGATCCCCAATCCCGAGGGAGCGAGAACCACCCCTTCCGTGGTGGCATTTTCGAAATCGGGCGAGAGAATGGTAGGCCAGGTGGCAAAGCGCCAGAGCATCACCAACCCCGACCGCACCGTGGCATCCATCAAGCGTGAGATGGGCTCTAATTATAAGGTAAACATCGACGATAAGCAGTACACGCCCCAGGAGATCTCCGCCATGGTGCTGCAAAAGCTCAAGGCCGATGCCGAGGCATTCCTCGGTGAGACCGTGACCGAGGCCGTTATTACTGTGCCCGCATACTTCAAGGATGCGCAGCGCCAGGCCACCAAGGACGCGGGTAAGATCGCAGGCCTTGACGTCAAGCGTATCATCAACGAGCCCACGGCCGCCGCACTCGCTTACGGCATGGATAAGGAAAACGACCAGACCATTATGGTGTTTGACCTTGGCGGCGGTACCTTTGACGTATCTATTCTTGAAATTTCCGACGGTGTGTTTGAGGTGCTTGCCACCGCAGGCGATAACCGTCTTGGCGGCGACGACTTTGACCAGCGCATCATCAACTGGATGGCTGATCAGTTCCAGCGCGAGAACGGCGTTGATCTTCGCCAGGATAAGATGGTGCTGCAGCGTCTGAAGGATGCGGCGGAGAAGGCCAAGATCGAGCTTTCGGGCATGACCTCCTCGAACATCAATCTGCCCTTTATCACGGCAACCGCCGCAGGCCCTCTTCACTTTGAGGCGACCCTCACGCGCGCCGAGTTTGACCGCCTGACGGCCGACCTCGTTGACCGCTGCATGGTTCCCACCCGCAAGGCGCTGGAGGACGCAGGCAAGTCTGTTTCCGAGATCCACAAGGTGCTGCTGGTCGGCGGCTCTACCCGTATTCCCGCCGTGCAGGAGGCCGTGAAGAAGTTTACCGGCAAGGAGCCCTTCAAGGGCATCAACCCCGATGAGTGCGTGGCCGTTGGTGCAGCTATTCAGGGCGGTGTGCTTGGCGGCGACGTCAAGGATCTGCTCCTGCTTGACGTGACGCCCCTCTCGCTCGGTATCGAGACGCTCGGCGGCGTATTCAACCGCATCATCGAGCGCAACACCACCATCCCCGTGAAGAAGAGCCAGATCTACTCCACCGCCGCAGACGGCCAGACCTCGGTTGAGATCCACGTGCTGCAGGGCGAGCGCGAGATGGCTGCCGGTAACACCACGCTCGGTCGCTTCAACCTTGACGGCATTCCCGCAGCTCCCCGTGGCGTACCCCAGATCGAGGTAACCTTTGATATCGACGCAAACGGCATCGTGAACGTGTCGGCTACCGATAAGGGCACCGGCAAGGAGACCCATATCACCATCACCTCCTCCACCAATATGTCTCAGGAGGATATCGACCGCGCCGTGAAGGATGCGGAGCGCTTTGCCGAGGAGGACAGAAAGCAAAAGGAGGCCGTTGACACCAAGAACCACGCCGAGACCCTTATTTTCCAGAGCGAGAAGACGCTCGGTGAGATCGGGGATAAGATCAGCGAGGAGGAAAAGGCCGACGTGAAGGCAGCGATCGAGAAGCTGCGCACCACGGTGGCAGGCGGTGACACCGCAGCCATCAAGGCCGATACCGAGGCACTGGAAAAGGCATTCTACGCGCTTTCCGAGAAGCTTTACAAGGCACAGGGCGGCGCTGAGGGCGGCCCGACATGGGCGGCGCTGAGGCAGGCGCAAACGGTGCCGACGGCGGCTTCTACAACGCTGATTTTGAGGATAAGACCAACTGATTTTAAAAAGAGAGAATTATGGCAGAAAAACGCGACTATTATGAGGTACTCGGCGTAGAGAAGGGCGCGGACGAGGCCACCATCAAAAAGGCCTATCGCTCGCTTGCCAAAAAGTATCACCCCGATATGAACCCCGACGATAAAGAAGCGGAAGTCAAATTCAAAGAGGTCAACGAGGCGTATGACGTGCTCTCGGATGCCGATAAGCGCGCCAAGTACGATCAGTACGGGCACGCCGCCTTCGATCCTGCCGCCGGCGGTGCCGGCGGCGGCTTCGGCGGCTTCGGTGATTTCGGAGATATCTTCAGCAGCTTTTTCGGCGGCGGCTTTGGCGGCTTCGGCGGCGGCACGCAGCGAAACGGCCCGATGCGCGGCGACGATATCGGCGCGCGCGTCTCGGTCACCTTTGAGGTGGCTGCCTTCGGCGTCAAAAAGGAGATCAGCTACAACCGCGTATGCCGCTGTCCCGACTGTGCGGGCAGCGGTGCCGCAAAGGGCAGCAGCGCAGAGACCTGCGGCAAGTGCCGCGGCTCGGGTCAGATGCGCGTGATGCAGCGCCTTGGCGGTATGCAGTTCCAAAGCACCACCACGTGCGACAGCTGCCGCGGCAAGGGCAAGATCATCAAAACCCCCTGCAACAACTGCCGTGGCATGGGCTTTATCCGTATCACCAAAAAGCTGGAGGTATCCATACCTGCGGGCATTGACGACGGCGAGCGCATTGCGCTGCGCGGTCAGGGCAACGACGGCCGCAACGGCGGCAGCGCGGGCGATCTCATTTTGCAGGTGACCGTGAAGCCGCACCCGATCTTTGAGCGTGACGGCTATCAGATCTTTTGCGAGGTGCCCCTGCCCGTGACCGACGCCATTCTCGGCGCCGAGATCGAAATCCCGACGCTGGAGGGGAACGTGAAATATACCATTCCCGAGGGCACGCAGCCCGGTACCACCTTTACCGTAAAGGGGCAGGGCATTCCGTATATCAACAACAAGACAAGACGCGGAGACCTCATTTTCCGTGTCAACGTGGAGATCCCGCGCGGCCTCACCGATAAGCAGCGTGAGCAGGTGCGCGCCTTTGCAGAAAATTGCAACGAAAATAACTACGGCAAAAAGTCGGGCTTTTTCAAGCGCATTTTTGAAAAGCTGAACCGCAGCTAAGGGAGTTTTTATGGACTATTGCAAGGATTGGTCGCAAGTCAAGGTGACCGTGAAACTCGAGCAGCTCGATACCCTTGTGGCGATCATGAGCATGCTCAACAACAATCTTATGATCGAGGATTTCAGCGATATCGATCTCAAGACCTGCTACGGCGATCTGATTGACGAGTCTATTCTCAATGCCGATAAGACCGTGGCGGCTGTTTCGGTCTTTTTGCCCGCTGACAGACCCTTTACCGATGCGGTGGCCTTTTTGCGTGAGCGCATGGGGGCAAGCGGTCTTGACGGTAAGATCGAGGTTATCGGCGTGTCGGAGGAGGATTGGGCCAACTCATGGAAGGCCTATTACAAGCCTCTGCACATCGGCAAAAGCATGGTGATCGTGCCCGCCTGGGAAAAGTACGAGGCGGCACCGGGTGAGATCATTGTACGTATGGATCCCGGTATGGCCTTCGGTACGGGCACGCACGAGACCACGCGTCTGGTGATCGAGTTGCTTGAGCAATATACCAAGCCCGGCATGCGCGTGCTTGACGTTGGCTGCGGCAGCGGTATTTTGGCCATTTGTGCGGCCAAGCTCGGTGCCACCGAGTGCAAGGCCTACGATATTGACCCTGTGGCCGTGCGCGTGGCACGCGAAAACATCAAGGACAGCGGAGAGAAAAACGTCACCTGTGACGTCTCCGACCTCTTGAAGCAGGTCGATCTTTCGGGCGGCGGATACGATATCGTTTGCGCCAATATTGTGGCCGATATCATCATTCGCATGGCACCCGACGTGAGCGCTTACATGAAGGATGACGGCATTTTGCTTGCCTCGGGTATTATCACCGAGCGTGCCGACGAAGTGACGGAAGCCTTGTGTGCGAACGGTTTGCAGGTTGCAGAGCACCACACCGACAACGGCTGGTGCGCACTTGTTGTGAAAAAAGCATAATATCGTTCATTGGACTATATTGATAAAAACGGGCATCTTGCGGTGCCCGTTTTGTCATTTTTGTGAAGATGATAGTAAAAAATCACAAAAAGGGCATTGACAAATTGTTGATTTTGCGTTATAATAAGAAAAAATTGTTTAGGGAGGTTGACAGGTGCCGCGTTTTTTTGTACCAAGCTGTGATATTTCAGCAGAGAAAATCACCGTGCGCGGTAACGATGCACACCATATCTCCCGCGCGCTCCGCATGGCGGTGGGCGACCGCATCACCGTGTGTGACAGCGCCTCCCGCGAATACGAATGTGTGCTGCAAAGCTTTTTGCCCGACGCGGTGGTGGCCGAGATCGTATCCGTGCGCGAGCAGGATACCGAGCCGCCCTACCGCCTCACGCTCTATCAGGCGCTTCCAAAGGGAGATAAGCTCGATACGGTCATTCAAAAGTCTGTGGAATGCGGTGCTGCGCTGATCGTTCCCTTTGAAAGTGAGCGATGCGTGGTGCGCGCCAAGCCCGAGGCGGAGGATAAAAAGCGCGAGCGCAGGCAGCGCATTGCGCTGGAGGCCGCCAAGCAATGCGGTCGCGGCGCGCTGCCCGACGTGGAAAGGACCGTGGATTTTTCCACCATGCTAACGCGCGCCGCCGCGGCAGATCTCGTGCTGTTTTGCTTTGAGGGGGAGGGTACGGAGCCCATCACCCGTGTGCTGGCCTCTCATCCCCTTGAAAAGGGCGCCGAGATCGCGCTGATCATTGGCAGCGAGGGCGGTTTTTCACAGGACGAGGCGGCACGCGCCCGTGCCGCGGGCTTTACACTTACAGGGCTTGGCAAGCGCATTTTGCGTACCGAAACCGCGCCCATTTTCGCGCTCGCCTGCATCTCGGCTGCACTTGAGCTGCAATAATTCGGTAATATCAGCAAAAAAAGCACTGCTTCTTTGCTGTTTAGAACAATTTTCTATTGCAATATTACAAAAAATCGTGTAAAATGTAGCTATTCTGCATATTTTACATACGAAGAAGGATGAGGTAATCTTATGTCTAACAGATTGTTCCAAGGCGTCATTCATCAGATGAAGGATGCGATCGACCGTGTGATCGGCGTGATCGATGAAAACGGCGTGATCGTTGCTTGCTCTGAGCTCGTCAAGATCGGCGAGATCAAGCAGGGCATCCGTGATGAGCTGGCTTACGCCTCCGAGGAGGTCGTCAGCGGCGGCTACACCTACCGTTCCATTGTCAGCGGTACGCGTGCCGAGCACATCGTCTTTGTGGAGGGCGAGGACAAAATGGCTGAGAAAATGTGTAAGATGCTTACCATTGCACTCGGCAACATCAAAAATCTTTACGATGAAAAATACGATAAGGGTTCCTTTATCAAGAACATCATTCTCGATAACATCCTTCCCAGCGATATTTACATCAAGAGCAAGGAGCTGCACTTCAACACCGACGAGGCGCGCATCGTATTCCTCATTAAGTTCTTCGGCAAGACCGATATGATGCCCTTTGAGATGCTCCAGAACATGTTTCCCGACAAATCCAAGGATTACGTCATCAGCGTGGGTGAGCACGATATCGTGCTCGTGAAGGATATCAAGCACGGCACCGAGACCAAGGAGATCGAAAAGATCGCCACCAACATTGCCGACACCCTCTCCACCGAGTTTTATACCAAGGTCGCCATCGGTATCTCCACCGTGGTTGACAACATCAAGGATCTCGCCCGTGCCTACAAGGAGGCGCAGGTAGCCCTTGAGGTCGGCAAGGTGTTTGAGACCGAGAAGAATATCATCAACTACGAAAACCTCGGCATCGGGCGCCTCATTTATCAGCTGCCCACCACGCTTTGCGAGATGTTTTTGCAGGAGGTCTTTAAAAAGGAAAGCCTTGAGTCGCTTGACCGCGAGACCTTGATGACCATTCAAAGCTTCTTTGAGAACAACTTGAACGTTTCCGAGACCTCGCGCAAGCTTTTCGTGCACCGTAACACGCTGGTGTACCGCCTTGAAAAGATCCGTAAACTGACGGGCCTTGATCTGCGTGAGTTTGAGCATGCCATCACCTTTAAGGTGGCGCTTATGGTCAAGAAATATCTTGACAGCAAGCCCGGCAAATTCTGATCACACCGTAGGGGAGGGACTTGCTCCTCCCGTTACATGATGGGGCTTGCCCTCTCTTGTTAGACAAAAGTAAGCGGTAGCGCGTTGCCGTTCCCGCTTACTTTTGCCTGTTTACTCCTGTGTTTTTAGCTTTTAAGTAGTAATTACTGCTAAGAAAAGAGGAAATTATGGAGCTTTTGTTTGCTCTTACACCCGCGGTGGAGTATGCGCGCCGTGAGGATATACTGCGTGCGGTGGTTTCCACCGTACCGAATGCCGCCGCACAGATTTCTCCCGACGGCACGCAGCTGCGGGTGCGGGTAGCACCCGGCGCCGACCGCCTTTCGGTCACCGATGCGATCGTGTTTCGTCTGCTCGGCCTTGGCTTTGATGCGAAGGAGCAGGTGCAGGCACCGTCGATCACCAATCTGCCCCCTTACCTGACAAATAACAAGCCCGCGCGCACCGTGCGCCTGTCCACTTTTATCATTTCACTCGTGTGCGTCGTTTTGGCCGTTTCCATCCTTGCCTTTGCGGGCGGTGCTGCGCTGATGAGCGCGCTTTCGGGCGGCGGCACGCTTGGCGTGGACGGCACCGAGGAATACCGCGGCAAGATCGGTCTTGTTGACACCATCTTCTCGCAATACGCGATATACGATACCAACGGCGATCTGCTGCTTGACAGTATGCTGAAGGCCTATGTGGCCGCAACCGGTGACAAATACGCCGAGTATTATACCCAAGAGGAGTTTGACGCCATCATGGCGCAAAACGGCGGCAACTATGTTGGCGTCGGTATCACCGTGATTGAGGATAAGGATGCACGCGGCATTCTGATCATCGGCGTGATGGCGGGGTCTCCTGCCGAGCGCGCGGGCGTGCTGCCCGGTGACGTGGTCATTACCGTGGGTGAAGGCGAAAACGCCGTTTCGGTCGTCGAGGCGGGATTTACGGCTGCATCGTCAGCCATGCAGGGCGAGGAGGGAACGGTCTCTCATTTTACCGTCCTGCGTGACGGGACTGAGATCCCCTTTGCCATTACGCGTGAAAGAGTTGAGTACGTGTCCGTGACGGGCACGGTGAGCGAAACCGATCCCACCGTGGGCATCGTTCGCGTGACGCAATTTATGCTCAATACGCCCGTGCAGTTCGAGACCGAGATGGATCGTCTGATCAAGGCGGGCTGCACCTCCTTCGTTTTTGATATGCGCAACAACCCCGGCGGAGACCTGAATTCCGTCAAGGCCATCCTCAGCTATTTTTTGAATGAGGACGATCTGATCGTGACGATCGTGGGGCGCGACGAGAGCGAGGAGAGTGAATACTGCGAGGTGATCGAGTACGAGGATGATTATGCCCCGTGCAACATCACCGAGGAGGATATCGGCAAATACCGCCAATACAAAAGCGCGGTGCTGATCAATGAAAATACCGCCAGCGCAGCCGAGCTGTTTACCGCCGTTCTGCGTGATTATCAGCTGACCCGTGTGGTGGGTGTGACCACCTACGGCAAGGGCGTGCTGCAAAACGTGTTCAGCCTTGAGGCCTTTGGCTACAGCGGTGGCCTGAAGCTGACCACAGGCTATTACAATCCGCCCTCGGGCGTGAATTACGACGGCAAGGGTGTTGCTCCCGACGGAGCCGAAACGCCCCTTGACCCCGCCGTGCAGGATAAAAACCTCAACCTCCTGACCGAGGCAGAGGATAACCAATTGCGTGCCGCTGTTGCGGCCGCCGTACAGTAAAGAATTATTTTAAATAGAGGAGTTACCATCATGGCAAACACGAAGAAGATCACCATGACCCAAGAGGGTTATAACGAGCTGGTTAAGGAGCTGCAATGGCGCGAGGGCGAGGAGCGCGAGCGCATTAAAAACGATATCGTGACCGCACGCGGCTTCGGCGACCTTTCCGAGAACGCCGAGTATGACGCCGCCCGCAATGCGCAGGCCGAGAACGAGGCGCGCATTCTCAAGCTGAAGCACGACATTGAAAACGCCGAGGTTTACGATACCTCCCGCGCAGTACGTGGCGTGGTGGATATCGGCTCTGTGGTGAAGGTTTATGATGAGGACTTCAAGGAGGAGTGCACCTGGCGCATCGTCGGCTCTAACGAGGCGGATATCGTCAGCGGCAAGATCTCCGATCAATCGCCCGTCGGCAAGGCTCTGATCGGCCACCGCGCAGGTGACGTGATCACGGGCGTGGTTGAGGCATCGGGCTACAATTTCACTTACCGCATTATTGAAGTAGGACGCGACTGAGAGGCATAAAAATGGCAGAAGAAAAGAGAAATGAGGCGGCTGCCGCCGCCGAGCAGGAAGTAAATTTAGGTGATATTCTGCGCGTGCGCCGCGAGAAGCTGGCTGCTCTTCGCGAGGCAGGGGCAGACCCCTTCCAAATTACCAAGTATCCGCAGGATGCCTATTCCGCCGAGATCAAGGAGCGCTTTGCTGACCTTGAGGCCGAGGCTGAAACCGATGTGGAGGTTTGTCTTGCGGGCCGTATGATGACCAAGCGCGTGATGGGTAAGGCAAGCTTTGCCCACCTGCGTGACGACAAGGGCGATATCCAGATCTACGTGCGCCGTGACGTGATCGGCGAGGAGGCTTACGCGGGCTTTAAGAAGATGGATATCGGCGATATCATTGGTGTAAAGGGCATTGTGTTCCGCACCAAGATGGGCGAGATCAGCGTGCGCTGCACCGAGCTGGTGCTGCTGGCCAAGAGCCTGCTGCCCCTGCCCGAGAAGTTCCATGGCTTAAAGGACCAGGAAATGCGCTACCGTCAGCGTTACGTGGACCTTATCGTCAATCCCGAGGTCAAGGATACCTTCGTGAAGCGCAGCCTTATTCTGCGCGAGCTGCGTGCGTTCCTTGACAGCAAGGGCTTCCTCGAGGTTGACACCCCCATCCTCACCCCCTTTGAGATCGGCGCCAGCGCACGCCCCTTTATGACGCACCACAACACCCTTGATATGGATATGGTGCTGCGCATCGAGACCGAGCTTTACTTAAAGCGACTGATCGTTGGCGGCATGGATCGCGTTTACGAGGTTGGCCGTATCTTCCGCAACGAGGGCATGGATCCCAAGCACAACCCCGAATTTACCAGTATCGAGCTTTATCAGGCTTACACCGATTACCATGCGCTCATGGACCTGGTAGAGGAGATGATGCGCACCGTGGCCGAAAAGGTCTGCGGCAGCCTTGTCATTCCTTACTGCGGCCACGAGATCGATCTCGGCCATTGGGAGCGCATGACCATGCTGGAGGCCGTGAAGAAGTACAGCGGCGTGGACTTTAATGAGATCGGCAGTGACGAGGAAGCCATCGCCATGGCCAAAAAGCACCACGTAGAGCTGCCCGAGGTGCCCACCAAGGGTGCGATCCTCGCGGAGTTCTTCGATGCGTTTGTGGAGGACAAGCTCATTCAGCCCACCTTTATTTACGATTACCCCGTCGAGATCAGCCCGCTTGCCAAGCGCAAGCCCGAGGATCCCGCATTTACCGAGCGCTTTGAATACTTTATCAACGCCACCGAGTTTGGCAATGCCTTCTCCGAGCTCAATGATCCCATTGACCAGAAGGAGCGCTTTGAGCGCCAGGTTGCCGAGCGCAAGGCGCTTGACCCCACGTGCCGCGCACAGGTCGATTACGACTACGTGACCGCACTTGAATACGGTCTGCCCCCCACGGGCGGCCTTGGCTTTGGTGTGGACCGTCTCGTGATGCTCCTCACGGACAGCCCGTCTATTCGTGACGTGCTTTTGTTCCCCACGATGAAGCCGATCGACTAAACAAGAAAGGATGGGACTGCTTTGTGATACTGAGCAGTCCCATTTTAGTTTAAGGAGAACACATGGAAGATAAAAGAGAAGAAAAGCGCGAGGCGCGCGATATCAAATTCGGCGCCCCTGCCGAGGGAAAGCCGCCGCGCGAGCACGGCAAGCTGTATTGTTGGCTTGATAATTTTTGGTATCACCACAAGTGGGCGGTGATCGCGGCGCTGGCCGTGGTGCTGATCTTAACCGTTTGCATTGCGCAAATGTGCAGCCGAGAGGAGGAGGGGGATATCACCCTCATCACCGCAGGCCCCTATGGCTTTACCGCCAATGAGGCGGGGCTGCGCGACCTCAAAAATTGCCTTGCTACCTATCTGCCAAAGGATTATAACGGCAACGGTCAAAAGGACGTGACGCTGCGCTCCTATACGGTGTATTCCGAGACGGAGATTAAGGAGCTTGAGGGTCGCGTGGACGAAAACGGCGAGCCGCTTGGTATTTCGATCAACCGTTCTCAAAATTCGCAGAGCTATTCCTCCTTTACGCAGTACGTCACCACGGGCGATGCTGCCGTGATGCTCGTCTCTCCCTGGCTGGCTGAGCAATACGCCGCCAATAGCAGCCTGCTGGTCGATTTCACGGAGCTGATGGGTGAAACACCGGTCGGTGGCATGACCTATACCCGCGAGGACGGCTCCGCATTTATCTATGGCGTCAAGCTCTCGCAAACAAGGCTCTGGCAGGAGAACAGCGCCGTGCGCAACAACCTACCCGAGGATACCGTGATCTGCCTGCTGCGTCCGGGGCTGATCGGCAACAACAGCGACGAGGCGCGTTATCAAAACGCGGTGGAGTTTGCAAAGAAAATCATTCAATAACCCCATCGGGACCGCCCTGTGAAGAGAAATCTTCACGGGGTGTTTTTAACTTGAAAGGAAGTTTTTACATTTCGCGTCGGTGCATAACAAAATTCTCCTGTGGCCATACTTTTTTTAACTGAGATCCGGCCAAAAGGGGAATGAGATGTACAAAAATAAGGTGGAAATATGCGGTATCAACACATCTGAGTTAAAGACCCTGACAGACGAGGAAAAGCGCGAGCTGCTGCCGCGCGCGCAGGCGGGGGATATGGCGGCACGTGATGAGCTGATCTACGGAAATTTGCGCTTGGTGCTTTCTATCGTGCAGCGTTTTTCGGGCAGGAAGGAAAACATGGACGATCTCTTTCAGGTGGGCTGCATTGGTCTCATTAAAGCGGTGGATAACTTTAATCTCGCGCTTGACGTCAAATTTTCCACCTATGCCGTGCCTATGATCATTGGGGAGATCAGACGCTATCTTCGTGACAACAATTCCATTCGCATCAGTCGCTCGGTGCGCGACCTTGCCTACCGCGCCTTGCAGGCAAGGGAAGAGCTGACCAGGGAAAAGGAGGGCGAGCCGACCGTGGATGAGATCGCGCAAAAGCTGGGTGTGGAGCGCGAGCCCTTGCTCCGTGCCATGGAAGCGATCGTTGAGCCGATCTCACTTTACGAGCCGGTTTACAACGAGAGTGGCGATGCCATTTACGTGATGGATCAGCTGAGTGATACCTCGGCGCAGGACGAGCATTGGCTTGAGCACATCGCCCTGCGAGATGCACTCGGCAAGCTCTCGGACAGGGAAAGAAAGATCATTGAAATGCGTTTTTACAAGAACAAAACGCAGATGGAAATCGCCGAGAGCATCGGCATTTCGCAAGCGCAGGTCAGCCGCCTTGAAAAGGGCGCGCTGGAGCGTATGCGCAAGGAAATATAACAAAGAACAGCTTGAAATGACGGATAATAATAAAATGTGTCGCATTATTTGGTAAATAAAATCGTTTCAAGCCGAAGCCGATATGGCGCAAAAGGCACGGCTTTTTGCCATGCCGCGCCGGCAAGGAGGTGAGCGGTATGCGCCAAAACGGGAGCTTGTTTTCCAATACGGTCTTACTGGGGGTCTCTGCCGTGTTTTCCAAGGCGGTGGCCTTTTTGCTGATGCCGTTTTATACCGCAGCTCTTTCGCCTGCCGCGTTTGGCACGGTGGATCTCGTGGTCAGCACGGCCGTGCTGCTTCTGCCCTTTGTTTCCCTCAACGCCCCTGCTGCCGTGTTTCGGTTTCTTGCAGGTGAGGGAGAGGAGGCCAAAAAAAGCATTTTGTCAAACGCCGTCCTGCTGCTTGGCATCGGCTTTTTGCTTTTTTTGTTGCTTTTGCCGCTGGTGCGCTTCTCGGCCGTCCTCACACAGTATTGGCGATATCTGCTTTTCTACGTGTCTGCCTCGCTGCTGCGCAGCTTTCTCGCACACCTGCTGCGCGCCGAGGGGGCGTATGCCGTTCACGCGTTGCAGCAGTTTTTGTGTGCGGCGCTCACGGCCGCGCTGCAAATTTTTTTGATCGTGGGTGTGGGGCTTGACATCAAAGGATATTTGCTGGGTGTTGCGCTGGCTGACGGTGCGGTGGCGCTGGGGCTTGCGTGGTATCTGCGTCCGTGGCGTTTTTTGTCGCGGCGCGCCCTTTGCCCCGCGCGCCTGGCTTCGATGCTGCGGTATGCGCTGCCACTCATACCCACGTCGGTTTTCTGGTGGATCACCGCCATTTCCGACCGCTATATCATCCTGTATTACGGCGGTCTTACACAAACGGGGCTTTACGCTGCCGCCGCGCGGATCCCCACGCTCCTGACCTTTACCGTCGGTATTTTTATGGAGGCTTGGCAATATGCGGCCTTGGAGGGGGAGGGGGAAGCGCGCACCGCGCATTTCGGGCGTATTTACCGTATGCTGCTGCCCGTGGCGTTTCTCACGGCCTCTTTGCTGCTGGTGCTGGCTTATCCTGCGGTCAACCTTGTTTTTGCGGCGGAATACCGCGCGGCTGTTCATTTTTTGCCCTTTTTGATCCTCGCGGCGCTTTTTTCGGCGCTTTCCGGCTTTTTTGGCAGCGTATATACCGTCAATTTGCAGTCGGGGGCTTCCTTTCTTTCCGCGCTCCTCGGTGCCTTGCTCAATCTTTTGCTCAATTTTTTGTGGATCCCGCGCCTTGGCGCCCTCGGTGCCGCCGTTGCCACCTTTGTGGCTTATCTCACCGTCTTTTTGGTGCGTGCGGCACACACCGTGCGCGCGCTTCCGTTCGAGCGTTATATGGGCAAGACGGCGGTGGCGCTTGCGTTTTTGCTGATAGCGGCGTTCCTCATATCAGCCCAAAAATATCTGCTTGCCGTTTTGCCTGCCGCCGCCGCGCTGTTGCCGTTTTTGCGTGAAATGTGGGAAACTGCCCGCTTTTTTTACAAAAGAATGCGGTTTTTGCTCAAAAAACGACAAAAAAACACAAACTGATATTGACATTTTCTTCATATTGTTTTATAATTGTGGCGATAGAGGTGCAAACTTCATCAGTAGCGCGATCGGGGCACGGAAATGCCGCGCGTGAAAGGGGAGCTTGCCGAAATGGGGCCTTTTTTCCGAGGGGTGCCCGTTGGGGCGTGACAAAATATGTCTCGCACTGTCACGTGAGTGGAGTGCTATCGTGTGCAAGCCTTGTGCCGTAGCATTTTGCTGCGGCTTTTTGTTTGTCGCCTCGAAAATAACTTCAAAGGAGTCATCATGAAAAAAAGACAGATCATCAATCTCGTCGTTCTTGCGCTCGCGGTGATCGCCATTGTGGTGCTTGCCATCACGCTGCGTACCGCCCCCGCTGATGCCGAGACCCCTTATTTTGCGACCTTTATGTCGCTGGTGCCGCCGATCATTGCGATTGGTCTCGCGCTTATCACCAAGGAGGTGTACAGCTCGCTGTTTGTCGGCGTGCTGGCAGGCGGCCTTTTCTATGCTGATTTTTCTCCCGTCAAGGCGCTGGATACCGTGGTCAACGCAGGTCTTATCGACGCCGTTTCCGGTACCGCAGGCATTTTTGCCTTCCTTGTGATCCTTGGCGCCATTGTCGTGCTGCTCAACAAGGCAGGCGGCTCTCAGGCCTTTGGTAAATGGGCACAGACCCACGTGAAAACGCGTGTGGGCGCTCTGCTTGCCACCTTTGCGCTGGGCGTGCTGATCTTTGTTGACGACTATTTCAACTGTCTCACGGTCGGCAGCGTCATGCGTCCCGTGTGCGACACGCACAAGGTCTCCCGCGCGAAGCTTGCGTACATCATTGACGCTACCGCCGCACCCATTTGCATGATCGCACCCGTATCCTCCTGGGCGGCTGCGGTTTCCGAGCACGTGGCAAACGGCGAGGGTCTTAAATACTTCATCCTTGCCATTCCTTATAACTTCTACTCGCTTCTCGCCATCGTATTTGCCATTGGCATTACCCTCATGGGCTTTGATTACGGCAAGATGTCCGGTGTTGAGTTCAAGGCGCTCAAGGAGGGCGATATCGGTGCCGTCGATCCCGAAGAGGATGCCGAGAGCCTGCCCGCAGGTGCTGTGGGTGCGCGCGTGTGGGATCTGATCGTTCCCATTGCCGTGCTGATCGTTTCCTGCATCGTGGCGCTGATGTACGTCGGCGGCTTCTTTACCGCAGGGGAGTATCAGTGGAAGCTGATCGATTCCTTCGGTAACACCGATGCCACCGTCGGCTTGCCGCTTGGCTCGCTTGTGTCCTTGATCGTCACGATCGTGTATCTGATGGCACGCCGTCTCATTTCCTTCAAGGAGTCGATGGATGCCATTCCGAAGGGCTTTACCGCGATGGTGCCCGCGATCCTGATCCTCACGCTTGCCACCGCGCTGAAGAACACCACGGGTCTGCTCGGCTCCGATGTGTTTGTGGACAATCTGCTTGCAAACGCAGGTGCGCTGAAGCTCTTCCTGCCCGCGATCATCTTCCTCATTGCTTGCGGCCTTTCCTTTGCAACCGGTACCTCCTGGGGCACCTTCGGTATTCTCATTCCGATCGTTTCGGCAGCCTTCGGCGGCCTTGACTCCGAGATCGCCGTGATCGGCATGTCCGCTTGCCTTGCAGGTGCGGTTTGCGGTGACCATTGCTCGCCCATCTCCGATACCACCATCATGGCCTCTGCCGGTGCACAGTGCAACCACGTGGAGCACGTTTCCACCCAGCTGCCCTATGCCTTCACCGTTGCTACCGTCTCCTTCGTATCCTATGTGATCGCAGGCTTGCTGCAAAGCGTCGGTCTTTACTGGTGGGTCTCCCTGCCTATCGCCATCGCCTTGATGCTCGGCACGCTCTTTGGCATCAAGTTTGTTCAGGCACGCAAAAATCTCAAGGCAGAAATGCTGGCGGAGCAGGAATAAAAAATTCTAAAAAATCTCAAAAAAACACTTGCATTTTGTGTTTCTTTGTGGTATAATATCACGCGTGTGTGTTTACACGGAATTTAAGGGTGGTCCGCTGCGCAGCTCTGCATGAACATCCGGATTTTAAAGGAGGCCAAACATGAACTTGCTTCAGGCTTTTACAAACGAGCAGTTGAAAACGGAGGTACCCGTGATTCGCATTGGTGACACCATTCGCATTCACAACAAGATCGTTGAGGGTACCAAGGAGAGAATCCAGCTTTTCGAGGGCACCGTGATTGCTAAGCACGGCGGCGGTATTTCCGAGACCTTTACTGTAAGACGCGTTTCTTACGGTGTAGGTGTGGAGAAGACCTTCCCCCTTCATTCTCCCAACGTTGCTAAGGTTGAGGTTGTGCGTGTCGGTAAGGTTCGCCGCGCGAAGCTTTACTACCTGCGTGACCGTATGGGCAAAGCATCCAAGGTTAAAGAAAAGATCTAATCTCCCAAAAGCAGGGGTGACCGCGCAAGCGGTCACCCCTGCTTTTTTTGCACTACGATAAGTAGAGTGCCGTGAAAAAATTCGCAAGGAAACCTCTTGCATTTGTGTGCGATTACAATTATAATAGTAATATAAGTAATCACTTTGTAAGGAGTCATGAGATGAAGGCCTGCATCGTACAACCCGCATACTCGACCGACCATGCCGCCTCCGACGCGTATTTTGAGGCGGAAATGGCCTTTTTTGACGCTTGCGATCCCACGATGGATCTGATCGTTTTTCCCGAGGCCTGCGATTGCCCCTGCCTGGCGCACACCAATGAGCAATTTTTGGAAAGCGTGCAAAAGTATAACGGGAGGCTCCTGGCCAAGGCCGCCGATACCGCACGCCGCTGCGCGGCCGTGGTATTTGTTTGCGGCTACGATACGAGCTATCCCGGCTATCGCAACACGACCTTTGCTTTTGACAAAAGCGGCACGCTGGTAGGGAAGTATTTTAAGGAGCACCTCACGCCCGGCGAGAGCAGCAAGCGCCACTTGGACGACGCCTACACCTTTGCCCCCTCCGCCCCGACCGTCTTGACGGTGGATGGCGTGCGGTATGCCTTCCTCACCTGCTACGATTTCTATTTTTATGAAAATTTTGCCCGCATCGCAAGAGAGCACGTGGATGTGATCATCGGTTGCTCGCACCAGCGCAGTGACACGCACCAAGCGCTTGAGATCATGACGCGCTTTCTTGCCTATAACACGAACGCATATGTGGTGCGCGCCTCGGTGAGCATGGATGTAAACGCCACCGTTGGCGGTGCCTCGATGATCGTCTCGCCCGACGGCACCGTGCTTGCCAACCTCAAAAGCGAGGTGGGCATGACCACCGCTACCTTTGATCCGCACGATAAATACTATAAGCCCGCAGGCTTTGGCGGCGCGCTTGCCGCGCACTATGAATACATTGAGGCGGGCAGACGCCCTTGGAAATACCGCCCCGCAGGCAGCGCGATCGTGCATCACGATGCGCTGATGGCCTATCCGCGCGTTTGTGCGCATCGCGGCTTTTCTACCGTGGCGCCCGAAAACAGTATGCCTGCGTTCGGTGCAGCCGTGGCGCTGGGGGCAGAGGAGATCGAATTTGATCTTTGGTGGACGAAGGACGGCGAGATCGTTTCGATCCATGACAGTAAGCTTGACCGTGTTTCCACGGGCACGGGACGCGTTTACGAGCATACCTTGGCGGAGCTTGAGGCGCTTGACTTCGGCAGTAAGCACAGCGCGCGCTTTGCGGGGCTGAAAATTGTGAAGTTTGAGGATATTCTGAAAAAATTTTCCTGCCATACCGTGATGAATATCCACCTCAAAACGCCCACGAATGCCTATGATTACGATCCCGCTACGTTGCAAAAGATCATTGACCTGATCGACAAATACGATTGCCGCCGTTACGTGTATTTTATGAGTGGAAATGACAAGCTTCTGCAGCTTGCGGGCGAAATGGCACCCGATATCGCGAGGTGCTGCGGCGGCGGTGACGCACCGTGGGAGATCGTTGAGCGCGCGCTGCGGACCGGCTGCAAAAAGGTGCAGCTTTTCAAGCCCTATTTCAACAAGGCTATGATCGACAAGGCGCACGCAAACGGCATTCGCTGCAACGTTTTTTGGTCGGATGACCCCGAGGAGACCAAGCAGTTTCTGGGTATGGGCATCGATACCATACTCACAAACGATTATCAAACTATTGCGCAGACCGTAAAATCTTATGAAAAGCAGGAAGGAGTTTTATAATGGAGATCAAGGAAACAGTTTGTAAAGCATATGACGTCGTTGTGGTCGGCGGCGGTATTGGCGGTGTCGCGGCCGCCGTGGCAGCCGCACGCGAGGGGGCTTCCGTTTTGCTTGTGGAAAAGCTCATTAACCTTGGCGGACTTGCCACCGAGGGACTTATTTCCTGGTATGAGCCGATCTGTGACGGCGCCGGCACGCAGATGATTGCAGGCATCGGCGAGGAGCTTATTAAGCTCGCTGCCTCTGTCGGTTTTGATTCGCTGCCCGAAAAATGGGGCGGCGGCACCTGCACGCCGAACCGCCGCGGTGCCTACGCTTCTCACTTTTCTCCCACCTTTTTCTCGCTTGCGCTCGACAAGTGGGTGCAGGAGGCAGGTGTGGAGCTCTTGTTTGACAGCCGCGCTACTTATCCCAAAATGGAGGGCAATCGCTGCGTCGGTGTGATCGTGGAAAACGTCAGCGGCACCGAGCTTTATCCTGCAAAGGTTGTCATCGATGCAACGGGTGATGCTACCGTGATGCACCGCGCGGGCGTACCCTGCCTTTTGGGCGAGAACTATCTCGCCTACGTCACGCACGGCTTTACCTACGAAAGTGCCAAGACCTACGCCGAGGATGGCAATCTCCGCGTCTTCCGCAAATGGAAAAACGCGGGCAGCGATCTGTGGGGCAATGGACACCCGGAGGGACGCGCTCTCTTTGGAGGCGTGGATGCACGCGAGGTCACGGAATTTATCACGGTCGGCAAAGCGCGCACGCTTTCTTACTACGAGGAAACCGATAAAAACGGGCGTGAGATCATGACCCTGCCCACCATCCCCCAGTTCCGCAAGGTGAGACACATTGTTGGCAAAACCACCTTTGACGGCACCGAGGATGGCAAGAACTGCGCCGATTCGATCGGCACCACGGGTGACTTCCGTTTTCCCGGCAAGCATTTTGCCATTCCGTATTCCACGCTCTACCATGAGGAATTTCCCAATATGTTGGCGGCGGGCCGTATCATCAGCGCCCACGGTGAGGGCTGGGAGATCACGCGCGTGATTCCCGTATGTGCGCTTACCGGTGAGGCGGCAGGTGTGGCGGCAGCCATGGCCGCAAAGGAAAAAACGCCCGATGTAACGGCGCTTTCGGTCGAGGCGCTTCAGCAAAAGCTGCGCGATAAGGGTGTGATGTTTAACAATTCTTTCTTTACCGAGTGATGGGAGAGACGATGAAAAAGCTGAATATCCCCGCCTTCGGCGAGGCGGATTTTATCAAAAACCGTGAAAACGAAACCGCCGAGGTCACGCTGATCTCGGGCGCCGATGCGGCACTCTTCGCGCGGTATTGTACCTATTTGGCGTCGTGCGGCTTTACCGAAAGGGAGAGCCGCGAGCAGGCAGGACACGCCTATGCTGCCTTTTCAAAAGATACCGACGCCGTATTTTTAAACTACTTTGCGGGCACCGCCGAGCTTGTTGTGGAGTGTGAAGCGCATTGCCGTTATTTTGACTATGCCGATACCTGCGGGCCTGCCGTGGTATCGCCGCAGATCACGCAGCTCACCTTAGAGGATTTTGGTATGTCCTATGCCATCCGTCTCTCGGACGGCAGATTTATCGTAATTGACGGCGGCAGGGAATTTGAGCCCGACGCCAAGCGGCTTTACGATTGTCTTGTCAGCGGTTCGGGCGGCAAAAGACCTGTGATCGCTGCCTGGATCCTTTCGCATCCGCACAGCGACCACTTCCATTGCTTTATCAAGTTTTTTGATCTGTTTGGCGACAAGGTGGACGTGGAAAAGGTGCTTTATCATTTTCCCGCACACGATGATTTTGCGCATTATCCGAAGCTGGCAAATAAGGAAACGCGCTTTACGCACGATACCTCGCCTTATACCAATATTCCGATGATGCAGGAGCGCGTCGAACAGCTTGGGGCAAAGACCTATATGCCGCACACCGGCCAGATCTACCGCATCGGTGATGCCGTATGCGAGATCCTTTCCACACTCGGCGATACCATCCATTGCTCGGACAACATCAACGCGACCTCGCTGGTTGTGCGCATGGAGCTGGCAGGGCAGGTGATTTTGTGGGCGACGGACGCTTCCTTTAGCATCGCGCGCCTGCCCGAGCGCTACGGCAGGTATCTGAAGGCCGATATTTTACAGGTGCCGCACCACGGCTTCCAAAGCGGCACGGCGGCAGGGGAGATTGCGGGCTATGATCTGATCGAGCCCTCTGTTTGTCTGCTGCCCGTGGCAGATTACCATGCCTATACCTCGTTTTGCTCCTACCGCGCGGGCACGCGCCACATCATGTGCAAGGACTGTGTGAAGGAAATGATCACGGGCACCGTGCAGCGCACGCTCACGTTGCCGTATACGCCCTCGCCCGATGCGAAATATCAGCTTGAGCGTAATTATTTGACGGGGCGTGACGATACCGGCGCGCGCACCTGGATCTTTTCCGAGCTTCACACCGCGCGCCCCGAGGATTTTGTGTTCACGCTCCTCAACGCCACCCACGTCAAGGCCACAGTGATGATTGAGCTCTTCTTTGAGGATCCTGCACAGAAGATACTTTACATCAAAGCCGAGCTCGGTGCCGGCAGACTGAAAAAGCTTTCTGTGATCGGCGATGAGGTGGACAGCGAGTGGAAGTATTTTAACTGGCAATCCTTGCAAGGGCAGGGTATCCCCGAAAACGTTCCCTTTGCCGTGCGCTTCCTTTCCGACCTCCCCATCGTGGTGTCGCACAAGGAGCATCAGCCGAGCTACCGTTCCACCCTGAATATGTAACCTCTTGCGGGCGACCGTCGGTCGCCCGCAAGCTTTTTGCAAAAGAAAACAGCGTGATGCCGAAGCATCACGCTGTTTTTTTATGGTTTTAATTAGCCAAGTCTCTTTTCAAGAGCAGCAAGCTCCTCGTACATGGTAGCGGGAACTGCCTCGCCAACCTGTGCGTAGAAGTCCTTGATGTTCTGAACGTCAGCCTTCCAGGACTCAACGTCAACGGAGAGCAGGTCGCGGATGGTATCAATGGTAACATCCTCAAGACCCTCAATGTTGATGTCCTCAGCCTTCGGAACGTAACCGATTGCGGTCTCAACTGCGTCAACCTTGTCTTCGCAACGAGCGAGGATCCAAAGAAGCACGCGGAGGTTGTCGCCGAAGCCGGGCCAAATGAAGTGACCCTCGTCATCGGTGCGGAACCAGTTCACGTGGAAGATCTTGGGAGCGTTGGGGATCACCTTGCCCATATCGAGCCAGTGCTGCCAGTAGTCACCCATGTTGTAGCCAACGAAGGGACGCATAGCCATGGGGTCGCGGCGAACCACGCCAACGGCACCTGCAGCTGCTGCGGTGGTCTCGGAGGCCATGATGGAGCCTACGAAGGAACCGTGCTGCCAGTTGAAGGACTGGTAAACCAGGGGAGCAGTCTTTGCGCGACGGCCGCCGAATACGATAGCGGATACCGGAACACCTTTCAGGCTGTCAAACTCGGGAGAAATGCAGGGGCAGTTCTTCGCCAGAGCCGTGAAACGGGAGTTGGGATGAGCGCCGCAGGTGGACTTATCCTTCTTGTCGTACTTGGTGCAGTCCCAAGGATTGCCCTTCCAGTCAATGGCATTGCCGGGCTGGGGAGGATTGTTGTCAAGGCCTTCCCACCAAACGGTGTTGTCCTTGGTGTTGTGCACAACGTTGGTGAAGATGGTGTCACGCAGGCAGGTGTGC
>JAFTKK010000086.1 GCA_017453325.1 Clostridia bacterium | reverse complement strand
GGGCTGATGCGAACGATGCCTTGCTTTGCAAGGCGAGAGTTCGCATTCGCCGCCCGAAGGTCGGCGTGCTTGCACGGCAAGCGCAGGGCGCGCGAATCTTCAAGCCGCAAGGCTTGAATACCTCTCTCTTTTTAAGAGACCAATCGCCCTGCCTTTTTTGTGTGGCGGCGGGGGCTGATGCGAACGATGCCTTGCTTTGCAAGGCGAGAGTTCGCATTCGCCGCCCGAAGGTCGGCAAGCTTGCTTGGCAGGCGCAGGGCGCGCGAATCTTCAAGCCGCAAGGCTTGAATACCTCTCTCATTTTAAATAAAAACAGAGCCCCCACTTGACAAATCAAGCGAGATGCTCTATCATGAAAGCACGAAGAAGAGAGCCGCGACGGTTGCCTTCCTTCGTCACAAACAGCCGCCCTGCTTTTTTCGGCAGGGCGGCTATCTTTTTTAGATAAACGTCAAACTGCGCGGGAGCCCCCTCGCGGAGGGAGCCATGGGCGGGAGAAGCAGCCCCGTGACCACCGCAGGTGTGTCAACGTGCTCGGCGAAGCCGAGGACAGCTCCCCTACGATGGAGTGAAATGCGAACAATGCGGCGATGCACCCAATTCGATGTAGGGGAGCGCCTTGGTGCTCCCGTTTTTGACAGATTTAAACCATCATTTCGGGAGGAGCAAGCCCCTCCCCTACGAGGGAGAATGTGCCAACAGAGGTGCGTGGGGGGATGGCGAGTGCGAGGGGGGAAAGGGCGCGACACCTCATCCGTCAGCCTTCGGCTGCCACCTTCCCCTCAAGGGGAAGGCAAGGGGGGGAGTGCGAACAGAGGTGTATGGCGGGAGAAGCAGCCCCGTGACCACCGCAGGTGTGTCAACGTGCTCGGCGAAGCCGAGGACAGCTCCCCTACGGGTAAAGAGTGTGCGAACAGGATGCAGAAGAGATGGAGAGTGCATGGGGGAAGAACGGACATGTCGTTTCACCCGTTTTACGGGTGTGCCTGTCCCTACGAGGGAGAATGTGCGAACATGGCGGCGAGGTGCAAAAAGTGCCACCGCACGTCCAAGTGTGACAAAAAAACAGTTGACACACCTTGGCAGAAATGCTATACTTAATGTAATTATAATAATTTATAGAGGTTATCATGATTATCACCGACTTACTTGAAAATAACGCCAGACAGTTCCCCGACGACGTGGCGTTGGTGGAGATCAACCCCACCGAAAAAGAGACCCGCCGCATGACCTGGCGCGATTACGAGCTGGTAGAGCCCACGCTCCGTGCGCCCTACTACCGCCGCGAGATCACCTGGCGCGTGTTTGACGAAAAGGCAAACCGCTTCGCCAACGCCCTCTCGGCACGCGGCATCGGCAAGGGCGACAAGGTTGCCATTTTGCTGATGAACTGCATTGAGTGGCTGCCGATCTACTTCGGCATTCTCAAAACGGGTGCGCTCGCCGTGCCCCTCAATTACCGCTACGCCGCAGGGGAGATCACCTACTGCGTGGAGCTGGCCGAGGTTGACGCCTTGGTATTCGGCCCCGAGTTTATCGGGCGCGTGGAGGAAATCGCGGAGAAGATCAGCGAGCACCGCCTGCTCATTTACGCGGGCGCGGGCTGCCCCTCCTTTGCCGAGGATTACGCCGAAATGACGGCAGAGTGCTCGGGCGTGTATCGCATGCCCCACCTCACGGAAGATGACGACGCCGCCATCTACTTCTCCTCGGGCACCACGGGCTTCCCGAAGGCCATTTTGCACACGCACAGAGCGCTCATTCACGCCTGCCGCGTGGAGCAAAACCACCACGCACAGACCCGTGAAGACGTTTTCCTTTGCATTCCCCCGCTTTACCACACGGGCGCAAAAATGCACTGGTTCGGCAGCCTGTTGTCCTGCTCCAAGGCCGTCATTCTCAAGGGCACCTCGCCCGAGACCATTTTGCGTGCCGTTTCCGAGGAAAAGTGCACCATTGTGTGGCTTTTGGTGCCGTGGGCACAGGATATCCTGGCCGCCCTTGACAGCGGCAAGCTGAAAAAAGAGGACTACAACCTCGACCAGTGGCGCCTTATGCACATCGGCGCACAGCCCGTGCCGAAGAGCCTCATTAAGCATTGGAAGGAGCTCTTCTCCCACCACGACTACGACACCAACTACGGCCTGTCGGAGTCGATCGGCCCCGGCGCCGTGCATTTGGGTGTGGAGAACGTACATAAGGTCGGCGCCATCGGCAAGGCCGGCTTCGGCTGGAAATGCAAGATCGTGGATGCCGAGGGCGAGACCGTCACACGCGGCGAGGTGGGCGAGCTTTGTCTTTGCGGCCCCGGCGTGATGAAATGCTACTACAACGACGAGGCCTCTACTGCCGCGACCCTGAAGGGCGAATGGCTCTGCACGGGTGACATGGCCATGGAGGACGAGGACGGCTTTATCTTCCTCGTTGACCGCAAAAAGGACGTTATCATCACGGGCGGCGAGAACCTTTACCCCGTGGAGATCGAGGACTTCCTCTCCGCGCACCCCAAGATCAAGGACGTGGCCGTGATCGGCCTGCCCGACGCGCGTCTCGGTGAGATCGCCGCGGCCGTTATCGAGGTGCACGAGAACATGACCTGCACCGAGGAGGAGGTCATGGAATTTTGCCAGGGGTTAGCCCGCTACAAGCGCCCCCGTCGCCTGATCTTTGCCAAGGTGCCGCGTAACCCCACGGGTAAGATCGAAAAGCCGAAGCTCCGTCAGATGTACGGCGCCGAGCGCCTGGTTGCGGCGCAGAACAACGCGTAAAAAATTCTTCAAAGGAAACGATACATATGAAAAAATTGATGATCGGCAATGAGGCCGTTGCAAGAGGCCTTTACGAGGGCGGCCTTGCGCTGGTTTCCAGCTATCCCGGCACCCCCTCCACCGAGATCACCGAATTTCTTGCGACCTACGAGGGGCTCCACAGCGAGTGGGCACCCAACGAAAAGGTAGCGGCTGAGGTCGCCTTCGGCGCCTCGCTCGGCGGCGTGCGCGCAGCCTGCGCCATGAAGCACGTTGGCCTCAACGTGGCTGCCGACCCCCTGTTTACCCTTTCCTACACGGGCGTGACGGGCGGCCTTGTCATTTGCGTGGCCGACGACCCCGCCATGCACTCCTCTCAAAACGAGCAGGACAGCCGCCATTACGCCATTGCCGCGAAGGTGCCGATGCTCGAGCCCGCAGACTCCGCCGAGGCACTCACCTTTGCACGCGATGCCTTTCAGCTCTCCGAGCAATTTGACACCCCCGTACTCCTGCGCGTTTGCACGCGCGTGGCACACAGCCAATCGGTGGTGGAAACGGGCGAGCGCACCGAGGTGCCCGCAAAGCCCTACCAAAAGGATGCCGCCAAGTACGTGATGATGCCCGCCAACGCCAAAAAGCGCCACCCCGTGGTGGAGGCACGCACCAAGGCGCTCTCGGAGTATGCCGAGACCTGCCCCTACAACCGCGTGGAGATGGGCGGAACCAAGATCGGCATTATCACCGCAGGCACCTGCTACCAGTACGTGAAGGAGGTCTTTGGCGATACGGTATCGGTCCTGAAGATCGGCATGCCCTATCCCCTGCCCCGACAGCTCTTCCGCGATTTTGCCGCCAAGGTTGACAAGCTCTATGTCATTGAGGAGCTTGACGGTATCATCGAGCAGCATTGCCGCGATCTCGGCCTTGAGGTCGTGGGCAAGGAGATGTTCTCCCCCATCGGTGAATATTCCCAAGCCTCTATCGCTGCGGCCTTCGGCCTATCCGCCGCCCCCTCTGTGACGGTGGACGCGCCCCTGCCCGCACGCCCGCCCATGATGTGCGCGGGTTGCCCGCACAGAGGTCTGTTTTACACCCTCGCCAAGAACAAAATCACCACCATCGGTGACATCGGCTGCTACACGCTCGGCGCCGTACCGCCCCTCTCGACTGTGGACAGCACCCTTTGCATGGGCGCCTCGGTCTCGGGTCTGCACGGCTTTAATCTCGCGGGCGGCAAGGCGGCCTCGGGCAAGACCGTTGCCGTGATTGGCGACTCCACCTTTATGCATTCGGGCATGACGGGTCTGGTAAATATCGCCTACAACGCCTCGAACTCCACCGTCATTATCCTCGATAACTCCATCACGGGCATGACGGGTCATCAGCAGAACCCCACCACGGGCTACAACATCAAGGGCGACCCCGCCGCAAAGGTAGACCTGGAGGCGCTTTGCCGCGCGCTTGGCATCGGCCGCGTGCGCGTGGTAGATCCTTACGATCTCGCCGCCTGCGAGCAGGCTGTGCTGGAGGAGCTGGCCGCCGAGGAGCCCTCGGTGATCATTTCCCGTCGCCCCTGCGTGCTCCTCAAATCCGTGAAGACCGCACCGCCCCTCACCGTGGCTGAGGACAAATGCAAGAAGTGCAAGAAGTGCGCTTCGCTCGGCTGCCCCGCCATCAGCATCAAGGGCGGCAAGGCCACCATTGACAAGACGCTCTGCGTTGGCTGCGAGGTCTGCGTTTCGCTTTGTAAATTCGGTGCCATCGGCAAGGAGGGAGAGGTTTGATGAAAACAACGAATATTATGATCGTGGGCGTCGGCGGCCAAGGCAGCCTGCTTGCCTCCAAGCTTCTCGGTTCTCTGTTGCTTGACGAGGGCTATGACGTCAAGGTCTCCGAGGTGCACGGCATGAGCCAGCGCGGCGGCAGCGTCGTAACCTACGTCAAATTCGGCGAAAAGGTTTACTCCCCCATCATCACCGAGGGTGAGGCCGATTACATTCTCTCCTTTGAAAAGCTGGAGGCGGCACGCTGGGCGGCTTGCCTCAAAAAGGACGGCAAGATCATCGTCAACACCCAGCAGATCGACCCCATGCCCGTGCTGATCGGCACGGCGGCATACCCCGAAACGGTGCTCGACGAGCTGACCGCCAAGGGCGTCGATGTAGATGCCGTAGATGCACTTTCCATCGCAACGGCAGCGGGCAGCGCCAAGGCCGTCAATATCGTGCTGCTGGCACGCCTTGCAAAGCTGCTCGATATCCCTTACGAAAAATGGCTTGCGGCCATTGAGAAAAACGTCAAGCCCCGCTTCGTTGACCTCAACAAGGCGGCCTTTGAGATGAGTTACCAAAAATAAATTTTATAAAACGGAGAAAAACACATGGAAAAGCGCTATTACCAAAAAGAGATCGAGACCATGCCTCTTTCCGAGATTCGCGCCATGCAATCCGAAAAGCTGGTAAAGCAGGTTCAGCACGTGTGGGACAACTGCCCCCCCTATCGCAAGATGATGGAGGAGAAGGGCGTGACCCCCGCTGACATCAAGGGCATTGAGGATCTGCACAAGCTCCCCTTTGTGACCAAGAGCGACCTGCGCGACACCTACCCCTACGGCATGCTGGCCGTGCCGCTTTCCGACTGCGTACGTATTCAATCCACCTCCGGCACCACGGGCAAGCGCGTGATCGCGTATTACACGCAAAAGGATATTGACCTGTGGGAGGAGTGCTGCGCGCGTGCCATTATGGCCGTTGGCGGCACCAAGGAGGACGTGGTTCAGGTCTGCTACGGCTACGGTCTGTTTACGGGCGGCCCCGGCCTCAACGGCGGCTCGCACCGCGTAGGGTCCCTTACGCTCCCCATGTCGAGCGGCAACACCGAGCGCCAGATCCAGTTTATGATGGATCTCCGTTCCACCATCCTTTGCTGCACCCCCTCCTATGCCGCTTACATCGGCGAGGCCCTCAAGGAAATGGGCTACAAGCCCGAGGATAACGCCCTGAAGGCAGGCATCTTCGGCGCCGAGCCCTGGACCGAGGAGATGCGCCGCGATATCGAAAAGAGCCTTGGCATCAAGGCCTATGATATTTACGGCCTCACGGAAACCTCCGGCCCCGGTGTCTCCTTTGAATGTGAGGAGCAAAAGGGTATGCACATCAACGAGGACCATTTCCTCGCCGAGATCATTGACCCCGAAACGGGTGAGGTTTTGCCCGAGGGCAGCCGCGGCGAGCTGGTATTCACCTCGCTTGACAAGGAGGCATTCCCCCTGCTCCGTTACCGCACGCGTGACATCTGCGTGCTTGACCGCACGCCCTGCTCCTGCGGCCGTACGCACGTGCGTATGTCTAAGCCCATGGGTCGCAGCGACGATATGATGATCATTCGCGGCGTCAACGTCTTCCCGAGCCAGATCGAGACCGTGCTCCTCAATGAAGGCTACGCCCCCAACTACCAGATCGTGGTAGACCGTGCCAACAACAACGACACGCTTGACGTTTACGTAGAGCTCTCCCCCGAGCAATTTACCGATACCGTTTCCGGCGTTACCGCCCGCGAAAAGGCGCTGGCCGCCGCGCTGCGCACCATGCTTGGCATCGGTGCCGTGGTGCATCTGGTTGCCCCCAAGACCATTGCCCGCAGCGAGGGCAAGGCTGTGCGCGTGATCGACAAGCGCAAGCTGCATGACTGAGAAAGGAGCACACTTATGGCTATCAAGCAACTTACCGTATTTGTAGAAAACCGTCAGGGCGCCCTCGTGGAGATCACCGATCTCTTCGCCGCCAATCACGTGGATATGCGTGCGCTATCGATTGCCGACACGCAGGATTTCGGTATTCTCCGTGTGATCGTGAACGACACCGATGAGGCGCTGCGCATCCTGCGCACGCGCGGACACCTTATGCAGGCCACCGACGTCATTGCCGTAAAGATCTCCGACGCACCCGGCAAGCTTTCCGCTGCCCTGCACGCCCTCAACGTTGGCGGCGTGAACGTGGAGTACCTTTACGCTTTCCTTGCGCGCACCGCGCGCCACGCTTACGTGGTGCTGCGCGTGGCCGACAACGCCGCCGCCACCGCCATCCTTGAGGAGGCAGGCTTCCACATGGTAGCCGAGGAGGATATCAAAAAGCTTTAAGCTGCCAAACAAAAACCCAAGGGGCTGTCTCAAATGCCTTGGCATTTGAGACAGCCCCTTTTGACCGCAGCGGAGAGCCGTGGAGAGACGGGGCGAACAACGGCCAAAACGCACGATAATTGCATTTTTTGTTGTAGGGGCGATTCACGAATCGCCCGCTTTGGCGCGGTGCAAAATCTTGCGGGCGACGCGTGAGCGCCCCTACGTCAAATAAAGCGAGCCGCCATGTTCGTGCAAACCCGTAGGGACAGGCGTCCTCGACTGTCCGAGAACCAAGCGTTTTGTGTTTCATCAAACGCCGTTTACCCGCACAGCGAGTTTAGATACCCCGTGACCATCGCAGGTGGGTGGGCACGGGCGGAGCAACCGTCAAAATTTGACAAATGCACGCAAAACAGGCAACATTTTACTTGCAAACTGCCGCGTGCTCTGTTATAATGATGCTATCATCTTTTCGCAAGGAGGCATGACCGTGTGGTTATCCTTTCTTTTCGCCCTTGAGGCCATTTTGCCGATCATTGCGCTTGTGGTGATCGGATATATCATCAAGCGCATCGGCATGGTAGACCAAGGCTTTTGCAAAATTGCCAACAAGCTTGTGTTTCGCGTCTTTTTGCCCGTGAGCCTGTTTTTAAACGTCTACCGCATTCCCGACATCGGCAGCATCGAGATCGGCTATATCGTGTATGCTTTAGCGGCCACGTTAGCCATATTTTTGCTCTCGATCCCCGCCGTTTATTTCTTCACCAAGCATAACGACCGCCGCGGCCCTACCCTGCAAGCGACCTTTCGCTCTAATTTTGCGCTGGTGGGTATTCCCTTGGCGGGCGCGCTCTTTGGCGCCGAGGGCACGATGATCGCCAGCCTCTTATCCGCTGCCGTGATTCCGCTTTTCAACGTCCTCGCGGTCATCAGTCTTTCGCTTTTTTCGGGGGGCACCCGAAAGCCGAGTGTCAAGAAGATCTTGCTTGATATTGTCAAAAACCCCCTTATCTTAAGCATTGGCGCAGGGCTTGTGGCGCTTGCCGTGCGTGCCCTGCTGGTGCGCGGCGATATTGCGTGGCGCCTCACTCAGGTCGGCCCTCTTTTCGAGGTGCTTTCCTACCTTGCCTCGGTGGCAACACCCCTGGCGTTGCTGGTGCTGGGCATGCAGTTTGAGTTCTCCACCGCCAAGGAAATGCGCCGCGAGATCGTGTTCGGTACCGCCGCACGCGTTGTGATCGCGCCTGTTTTGGGCATTGGCATCGCGTTCCTCTTTTTCAGAAACACCTTCAGCGGCGCGCACTTTGCCGCGTTTGTCTCGCTCTTTGCCACCCCCGTGGCGGTCTCCAGCGTGCCTATGACGCAGGAAATGGGCGGCAACACGCCGCTCGCGGGGCAGTTTGTGGTGTTCACCACCCTGCTCTCCGCACTTTCTATCTTTATTGCATCGTTTTTGCTGCGCCTCGCGGGCGTGCTGTAACCAATCTTTCCATTTGAGGACTATCATGAAAAAAACTTATTTATATGCGGGTATCTCCATCCTTTTCTGGTCTACCCTCGCCACCGTTTCAAAGCTTTTGCTCGGCACCTTAAGCAGCTATCAGGTGCTGATGTACAGTGCGCTGTTTGCGGCACTCACCCTGCTTGCGGTAAACGTGATCAACGGCAAGATCAAGCAGCTGCGACACTACCGCGCAAAGGATTATCTGTTGACCTTGCTGATTTGCCTGCCCGGCACCTTTTTATATTACGTTTTTTTATATCTCGGTACGGCAAAAATGGCGGCGTCGCAGGCGTTTATCATCAATTATCTGTGGCCCATTATGAGCGTGCTGTTTGCCTGCATCATTTTAAAGGAACGGCTGACCGCACGCAAATGCATCGCCTTTGCCCTGTCGTTTTTGGGCGTGCTGACCGTGGCGGGCGGCGAGCTTTTTCATTTCAATGCCGAAACGCTGATCGGCACGGGGCTTTGCGTGCTTGCCGCGGTGTCATACGGTTTGTTCACGGCCCTCAATCAAAAATGGAGCTATGACGAGCAGCTTTCCACGATGCTGGCATTTTTTGCAACCTTTCTGCTGAGCATGCTGATCAATGCGCTGACGGGCACCGCGGCCGACATCGGCGTGCCGCACCTCCTGGGCTTTGCCTGGAACGGCATTTTCGTGATGGCGATCGCCACCGTCACCTGGGCGCTGGCGCTCAAAGCGGGCGGCACGGCCAAGATCTCGAACCTCGCGTACATCACGCCGTTTCTCTCGCTCGTGTGGACCTTTTTCATCCTGCACGAGCCAATTGAGCCGCTCTCCCTCATCGGGCTTGCCATCATTGTGCTTGGCATATTCATTCAGCTCAAGGGCAAAGCAGGCGACGCGTGAAGTGATATTCCGCGCGGCCTCTCGCACCAAAAAGGGGCTGCGGCATTTGATGCAGAAGGCGTGATCTCGGCACGATAGGCGTATAAACATACGTCGAGTGCCGAGAGCGCCCCTAAAAAACACACATAAAAATTGAAATTCGCAAGAATTTCTACCTTAAAACAAAAAAGCCGCCTATGCTATCGTTATTTGATAGCAAAAGCGGCTTAATTTTGTATTTGTTTCGTGTGTTTTTGGTCTGCGCGAATGACGCAGCCCGTCATCAGTCGGCGTAAACGCTGACCTGCTTCTTATCTTTGGTTTTCTGCTCGAACTTAACCTTGCCCTCAACCAGTGCGAAGAGGGTGTGGTCCTTGCCAAGACCCACGTTGTTGCCGGGGAGAATGGCGGTGCCTCTTTGGCGCACGATGATGCTGCCTGCAGTAACGGTCTGGCCGTCGGCAGCCTTCACGCCAAGACGCTTAGACTCACTGTCACGGCCGTTCTTGGTCGAGCCTACGCCCTTTTTGTGAGCGAAGAACTGTAAGCTAATTCTCAACATTGTGGTGTATCCTCCTTTAAAATTTGTCGTCCTTGCGAAAAGGACCTGCTACGGATCATTCAAATTCCCTGTCCTCAACCTTGATGTTGAAGCCGCCATCACCCGTAAACTCGTACATATCGTCGTGCAGAAGCATATCCTCAAGCATTTTGTAATACGTGAGGAACAGACCCGACACGGCAAAGCGCACGCGCTCATCTGCCTCAAAGGCGGGGAGTGCGGAGGGGGAGCGAACGGAGATCACCGCGTCGCTGTCGTTGATGTCGTAAACGACCTTGCCGTGGTAGATATCCTCTACCGCATCAACGATGTACATGGTGATGGAGGAAAGCATGGCACAAAACGGGTCATTCCCGTATTCGCCGAAGCCAACGTGGCCCTTTTCCTCAAATCCGTAAAAAATTCCGTCGCTTCTGAAAAAGGTAATCGTCGTCATGTAGATCAGCCCTCGATGGTATTGATCTGCACCTTGGTGTAGGGCTGACGGTGACCGATCTTCTTCTTAGAGTCCTTCTTGGACTTGTACTTGAGAACAACGATCTTCTTGCCCTTGCCGTTCTTCAGAACGGTTGCGCTAACCTTTGCGCCATCAACGTTGGGAGTACCAACCTTGAGCTCACCCTCGCGGGACAGAGCCTTTACGCAGTCAAATACAACGGTTGCGCCTTCTTCAGCAGTGAGTTTTTCCACAAAAATGGTGTCGCCTTCGCTGACCTTGTACTGCTTTCCGCCGGTTTCGATGATTGCAAACACGAAAAGCACCTCTCTTTCTTTTAAGACTCGCTGAGGGGGGCGTTATCTTGCGATAAACTTAGGGAGCCCTTTACATGCGGCAAATTATTATAGCACGATAAAAGTGTGCTTGTCAAGGGGTTTTTGAAATTTTTTCTTTTCTTTTTATTATAATATATAAGAGAAGTGAAAAAACCACGAAAAAGCTCAGAGCGCCGCACGCGCCGCCCAGCGCGTCCAGCAGCACGTCAAGGATGTGCGGGCCGCGATCGGGCACGAAAAGCTGAATGCACTCGTCAATGGCGGCAGCGGGGACAAACACGGCGGGCGAGAGCAGGAGCCAATGACGAAAGCCGTGCGCCAAGAGGCAAGCGGCCGTGAAAATACCTAAGAGAAAAAACTCGCCAAAATGCGCCGTTTTGCGCACCGTTTGGCCGGTAACCTCGGCATCAATACCCGCGTTTTGCAGGGCGTTGTTGCAAAAATCCAGCACTTCCCCGCTGGTCTTGGCTGAGACCTCACCCGGCGCCAAGGAAAACTGCCAGATCACCACGCACCACGCCACAACCAAAAGCGTCAGCACCCATTTGCCGTATTTTCGCATGCCGTCACCCCCTTTTTTCTCGTCACTTCCATTATTCTACCACACTCAAGCGCCAAATGCAACCCCGCCGAAAATTTTTCACCCCACCCTGCCCTTTTCGCCAAAAAGAACTTGCCTTTTTTGAAAAATTATGCTATACTATTTTTGTTATCTGCCTCCATAGTTAAATGGATATAAGAACCTGCCTCCTTGAGGCAGAACCTTGTTACTCGCTTTGCTCGTAATAATAGCCCCCCCGCTCTTACCAAAATTCATCATCCGCCTCCATAGTTAAATGGATATAATAGCCCCCTCCTAAGGGGTAGTTACAGGTTCGATTCCTGTTGGGGGTGCCAAAGAGAAGCCCGCCCTTGTGGTGGGCTTTTTCTTTGGTACCCCCACAGGCGAACCTGCTCCGCGCGGAGGCGAGCACGCTGTTTGCACATATAAGCAAACACCTACCGTACCACAAAATTTTCTGTTGGCAAGCGGAATCGGGTTCGCAACATTGCCGCGGCGCTTAGCCGTAGCGGAGCGCGGCAAATTCCTGTTGGGGTGCTCTTGTTTTTATAATTGACATTTCCCTCTATACGTGATATAATATAACAGATAGTTAAACACACAAGGAGGGGGGAACATGGTGCTCGAAAACAAGCTGAATATTACCGATCCCGCGGAACTCGCACGTGAAGAAGAGCGCATCAGCAAAACGCGGGCAATTGAACTTTTTGAAACGAATTTTCTTTCTTCACTCAAGGCAGGAACATTTGAGACACTTTCTAAAATACATTCCTTCCCTTTCTCCGATATATACGATTTCGCGGGAAAGATTCGCAAGGTTAACATTGCAAAAGGAAATTTTCGATTTGCACCGCTTATGTATCTCGATGTCGCGCTTCAGAATATAGAAAAAATGCCACAAAGCACATTTGATGAAATTGTTGAAAAATATGTTGAAATGAACGTGGCACACCCATTCAGAGAGGGCAATGGTCGCTCAACACGTATTTGGCTTGACCATATATTTAAAAGCGAGCTTGCTATGGTTGTAGATTGGAGCCTTGTCAACAAAGAAGATTATCTTCTCGCCATGGAAAGAAGTCCTATCAAGGATATAGAAATTAAGCATCTTTTGAAAAACGCACTGACTGATAAGATAAATGACCGTCAGGTGTTTATGAAAGGCATTGATACAAGTTATCATTATGAGGGATATGCAACCTTCAAAACAGAAGATTTGAAATAATCGCAAGGTGGGCATCCCACTTTGTGAAACTCTCGAAGAGGGGTTAAATTGTCAGAGTGATGGCAATTTGACCCCTATCTTTGTTATGTTCCCTAAAATTTGTGTATTACAATTGACTTCTTTCGCTGATTGTGTTATAATGAGAGTTGCGAAACAAACTTAATAGTAAAATTAGGGGTATTTTCTTGTCAAGGGATTACTGTACCCTTTTTTCGGTAACCATATCTTTGCGAATTTGGCAAAAACGCAAATTCCACTTAGATATGGTTGGTAAGATTTCAATCCCCAATTCTGTTAAGTTTGTTTCGCAGCAATCGGGGTTTGCGTTTTTCGGTGCGTATGACTTCGGTTGTGCGCACTTTTTTATTTTGGGGTGTTTCTATGATTATTACGTTTTGTGGGCACTCTCAGTACGAAGAGTCGGCGGAGGATGAGGAAAAAATATTATCCCTCTTAACAGAGCTGGTGGGAGACCGACACGCCGAGCTGTATTTGGGCGGATACGGTTCTTTTGATGCATTCGCCCGAAAATGCGGAAAGAAGTTCCAAAAAACACATCCTAACACAAAGTTGGTTTTCATACCCCCATATATTACCATCGACTATCAAAAGAATCATTTGAATGCTGAGAAGGATTTGTATGACGAAATACTGTATCCGAGCTTAGAGGATAAACCCTTGAAATTTGCCATTTTATACCGTAATAAGTGGATGGCGGAACGCGCTGATTGTGTCATTGCCTATATCACGCACGATTGGGGCGGAGCTTATCAAACATATAAACACGCCAAACGCCAAAACAAACCGCTATACAATATATCGGACAACGAGCTTTAAAGGCATAACAAGGCAAAGCGCGCTCCCGCGCGTGCGGTTTGAAACCATGATTTTCGGGCGGAGCCGAGCGTTTTGTGTTTCACAAAACGCCGTTTACTCGCGTAGCGAGTTTAGAAGCCCCTCCCCTACGAGGAAGAACGTGCTAACAATGCGGCGACGCGCGTAATTGAAATGCGGAATCGCAAACCATGGCTCCCGCTTGTGATCTTGCATAAAAAAACGCGGCCATCCGTTGGGATGGCCGCGTGGCTTTTTATGGGAGCATGAGGTATCGCCAGGGGCGGTCACGGTCGGCGGGGGCGGCATAGTCGATGCCGACGCGCGGGGCGGCGCGATAGCACGGCGGCGGTGTGCCGTCGTCCTCGATCCAAATGCCGCTTTCCTTTGTAAGCGGCAGGCGGTTATCGGCACAGGTGATGCCGAGCGCCTTGGTCACGCGTCCGGGGCCCGTGGCGCCCTCAACGCCGCGGATCAGCACGGCCTCGGGGTGGTTCTCTTGCCCCGTGACCACGTTTAAAAGACTGTGTATGCCATAACAAAGATACACATACGTGATGCCGCCCGCGAGATAGAGCGTATCGGTGCGCGGCGTTCTGCCCTTGTGCGCATGGCAAGCGGTATCCTCCTCGCCAAAATAACACTCGGTCTCGGTGATGCGGCGACGCGTAACGGTATCACCGACGCGGCGGCAGAGCCATTTGCCGAGCAAAAGGGGCGCGAGCTCGGTTGCGGGGCGACGGAAAAAGGTTTGATCTAACACCATGGGGGGGAGCCTGCCCTCAAACGTTGGTGCCGCGGCCGCAGAGCCACAGACGGAGCGCCTGCTCGGCGGTGGCGGCAAGGTTTTCGGCAGCGGTGGCGGTCTGCATGGCCTCGGCCACGGTGCAGGGCGTGCGCAGGATGGGGAAAAAGGCGTCAATGCCGTGCGCGTGGCAAGCGGTGGCCTCGGGTGCGACGCACCCCGCAAGGGCAATGACGGGCTTTTGGTATTTTTTGGCCAGCGCGGCGACGGCGACGGGTGCCTTGCCCATGGCGCTCTGCCCGTCAAGCCTGCCCTCCCCCGTCACCACGAGGTCTGCGCCCTTAATGGCGGCCTCCAGCCCCGTTTCGCGGATAACAAGCGGTGCGCCGGGCGTGAGGGTGGCGCCAAGATAGGCATGGAACGCAAAGCCAAGACCGCCCGCGGCACCGACACCGGGATGGTTTGCGTCGGCACGCGGCAAGATCGCCTGCGTGATAGCGGCATACTGAGCCATGGCAGCGTCCATTTCTTGCACCGTTTCGGGGGTTGCGCCCTTTTGAGGGCCATAGATCGCGCTGCAGCCGTTCTCACCGCACAGCGGATTTTTCACGTCGCAGGCGACGAAAAATTCACAGCCCCCAAGGCGCTGATCGGCCGCCTTTGTGCTGACTGTCGCCAAGGCAGCAAGCCCCTTGGCACCGTGGGGCACGGGGGCACCTGCGGCGTCAAGAAAATCAAAACCCAGCGCCTGCAGCATGCCGACGCCGCCGTCGTTTGTGGCGCTACCGCCGATGCCGACAATGAATTTGCGGCAGCCCCGATCCATCGCATCGAGGATCAGCTCACCGACGCCGCGCGTGGTGGTGTGGCGCGGATCGCGCGCGGCGGGCGGCACGAGCGTAAGACCCGCTGCGGCAGCCATTTCGATCACGGCCACCTCGCCCTTGATGCCGTAGGTGGCATCCACGGGCGTGCCAAGCGGCCCCGTGACCGCGACGGTGCGGCGCACGCCGCCGTCATAAATGATGGCATCCACCGTGCCCTCGCCACCATCGGCAAAGGGGAGCACCTGCACCTCGGCCTCGGCCGCCGCGCGGCCAAGGCCGCGCGCCACCGCCTCGCCTGCGGCAAGGCTGTCAATGCTGCCCTTAAAGCTATCCATGGCAACTACAAGCTTCATACGAACATCCTCCGCTTTTTTACTCATTTCATTGTATCACAGGAAAAATCCCGTGTCAAGCAAAGTTCTCTCCCCTCCCCCTTGATTTTTGGGAAATAATACTGTATAATGAAGAAAAAAACAAGGAAGGTGACCTGATATGAGATTGCAAAATAAAGTAGCCGTTGTCACGGGCGGCAGCCGCGGCATTGGCTTTGCTACGGTAGAAGCATTCCTGCGCGAGGGAGCCACCGTGGTGCTTTGCGCCAGCCGTAAGGAGACCGCCGACAAGGCCGTTGCTGCGCTGAAAGAGACCTACCCCACCGCGACCGTAGAGGGCATTTGGCCGAACCTTTCCTGCTATGACGAGGTAAAGGCTGCCATTGACGGCGTTGTCGCCAAATACGGCAGGCTCGATATTCTCGTCAACAATGCGGGCATTTCGGAAAGCACCCCCTTTGACAAATACACCGAGGATGTGTTTGCCAAGGTGATGGACCTCAACGTCACGGGCATTTACAACTGCTCCAAGGCCGCCACCGACCACATGAGCGCACAGGGCGCGGGTGTTATTCTCAACACCTCCTCCATGGTCAGCATTTCGGGTCAGCCCGCAGGCGTTGCCTACCCCACCTCGAAATTCGCCGTCAACGGCTTTACCCTGTCGCTGGCGCGTGAGCTGGGTCCGCGCGGCATTCGCGTGAACGCCGTTGCCCCCGGTATTACCGAGACCGATATGATGAAGGCCGTACCGAGGGAAGTGATCGAGCCGATGATCGCACGCATCCCGCTGCGCCGCCTCGGCACACCCGCGGATATTGCCAACGCCTTTGTATTTCTTGCCTCGGACGAGGCATCCTATATTACGGGAGTTGTGCTCTCGGTTGACGGATTGATGAGGAGTTAATATGGATAACAAGGCAATGTACCGGCTTTCCTACGGCCTGTTTGTGGTGACGGCGCGGGATGGCAAGGATAACGGCTGCATCACCAATACCGTGATGCAGGTCACCACGACCCCGAACCGCATTACGCTGGCGGTAAACAAGCAGAATTACACCCATGATATGATCATGAAAACCGGCGTTTTCAACGTCTCGATCCTCTCCGAGGAGGCCACCTTTGATATTTTCACACACTTCGGCTTCCAAAGTGGGCGCGACACCGACAAATTTGCCGATTTTACCGATTGCAAGCGCGCTGAGAACGGCGTGATGTATATCACCAAGGGCACGGGCGCCGTGATCATGGCCAAGGTGGCAACGACGCTTGACCTCGGCACGCACACGCTTTTCGTGGCCGACGTGACCGATGCCCTCACGCTCTCGGATGCACCCTCCGCGACCTACGCCTACTACCACGCGCACATCAAGCCGAAGCCGGACGAGAAAAAGCCCGCTGCGGACACGGTATGGCGCTGCAAGATCTGCGGCTATGAGGTGAAGGCGGACGAGCTGCCCGATGATTTTACCTGCCCGCTTTGCAAGCACCCGAAGGAAGATTTTGAAAAGGTGACGGCAGGCGGCAAAACCGTGTGGCGCTGCAAGATCTGCGGCTTTGAGGTCGAGGCCGAGGAGCTGCCCGACGATTTTGTTTGCCCCCTTTGCAAGCACCCGAAGGAAGATTTTGAAAAGATAACAAAATCATAACCACCCATCAAACGGGTGGTATGCACAAGGGCTAAAAGCCCAATAGTACCGGCCAGCGCGGGGGGCCGCTGGCTTTTGCTTTGCAAAAGCTTTGAGCAAAAGTCCCCTCCAGAATCCGAAAGCGCAACCAACAGTAAGCCTTCCCCAGCGGGGGAAGGTGGCAGCCGACGGCTGACGGATGAGGTGTTCTAATTCCAAAGCACCACCTCATC
>JAFTKK010000085.1 GCA_017453325.1 Clostridia bacterium | reverse complement strand
CCGCCAGCGTTAATCCTGAGCCAGGATCAAACTCTCGAAATCATAGTATCTTAACTCCCGGCGAAGGGAGATAAAATCAATTCCGAGCTTGATTGCTCTTTTACTTTTTTAAAGAGTATATTTCTCTTTTGGAATTGTCGATATATTTTCGCACTTGCTGTGCTTCATACTATCTCTCGTTGTTCAATTTTCAAGGATCATCTCTGCCGCCTCTTTCGCGGCGACCTTTTGATTATACCACAGTCTTTTTCCTTTGTCAATACCTTTTTTAAACTTTTTTCAAGTTTTTTTGAGGTTTTTTCGGGATTTTCTGCGGTGAAATACAGAATATCATAATTTCCGCCATTTGTCAATAGCATTTTTCTTTTTTGGGCAAATATTTTTTCATACGTCAGCAGACGATCAAAATATTGTGTTCGGTGCATCTATATATAGATATAAATGAAGAAAACACCCCGACGCGCGGGGTGTTTTCCCTTTTGGTTTAATCCTCAATTGCAGCCTTTCTTCGGTTGATGGCGGAAATGATCTTCATATCAAATTTGGGCGAACGGTCAGCATAGGTAAACAGACCGTTTTGCTCCTGCTCAACGTCGGTAAGCTGGGTGTAGCAAAAGCCCATAATGAGGGGGTTATCGAGGATGGCGTAGGTGAGGCCGCGATATCTCTCATAAAACTCCTCATAGCTCTTGGCCGATTGGCCGTAGCTCCAGCTGACGCTTTGCTTGTTGGGGGCATCATCCACTATGTGGATGCCGATGCCGCCGTATTCCGAAATAAAGAGCGGAGAAACGGCATCCCACTCCTGTCTGCCGCCGCCGTTTCGATCCACGGTCTTGCCGCTGACCTCGGTTTCATGAATATGGGCAGCAAACGTCTCCACGTTCTGCTCGTAGTCGTGGATATCGTAGATATCGGTCACCACGTGATAGTTGCCGCTGGTATCAATGCAGGGGCGGGTGGGGTCCATGAGCTTTGTCTGCTCAAAGACAATGCGCAAAAGCTCGTTATCCTGCCGTTTCTTTTGCGGGCCGTAGTCCCAGGTCTCATTAAAGGGGCACCAGCCGATCACGGCAGGGTGATTGCAATCGCGGCGCACGGTGCTGAGCCAATCGGGCAGGAAGGTGGCAAGATTGGCGATATCCGAGTGGTCAAGCCCCCAGTTGCCGTACTCGCCCCAGACCATATAGCCCATTTTATCGGCGTGGTAAAGGTAACGGGGCTCAAACACCTTTTCGTGCAAGCGCGCGCCGTTGAAGCCCGCCGCCATGCCGCACTCGATATCCTTGATGAGCGCCGCCTCGGTGGGCGCGGTATAAATACCGTCGGGATAAAAGCCCTGGTCGAGTACCAGACGCTGGAACACGCTCTTGCCGTTGAGAAGGAACTTTCTTCCCTCCATGGCAACGCTGCGCAGGCCGAAATAGCTCTTGACGCGGTCGGTGCCAAAGGTGAGCACGAGATCGTACAGCCTGCCGCAGCCAAGCTCCCACACGTGCTTTTCCGAGAGCTTGATCTCAAGCCCGCCGGTCACGCAAAGATTCACCTTTTTCGCCTCGCCAACGAGTCTGCCCTCGTAATAGACCTGCGCGCCAAGGTCGCCTTTTCCCACGAGCTCGGCTCGGATCATCACGCTGAGATTTTCAAGGTCGGGCAGAATTTGGGCGTATTTGATGTAGGTGGTGGGCACAAGCTCGACCCAAACGGTCTGCCAGATGCCCGTGGTGCGCGTGTAAAAGCAGCCGTAGGAGCCGTATCGCTCGGACTGCTTGCCGCCCGATTGACGCGGCGATCGCGTATCGTCAAGGCACTCGACGGTAATATCGTTCTCCCCCGCCAAAAGTGCCTCGGTCACATCGTAGGTAAAGGAGCCGTAGCCGCCGACGTGCGGCAGACCGACGCGCTTGCCGTTGACCCACAGGCGGGTCTCAAAATCAGCCGCGCCGAAATGCAGAAGCACACGGTTGCCCGCGAGCTCTTGCTCGGTAAAGGTCACGACCCTTTTATACCACACCGCCAGCATAAAATCCTTGTTTCCAACGCCCGAAAGCGCGGATTCGGGACAAAACGGCACGGTGATGCGCCCCGCGAGCACGGCATCGGCGGCAAACAAACGGCGCGCCTCGCCACTCATGGCGTTATCGATCTCAAATTGCCATTCTCCATTGAGATTTTTCCAGTTTTCTCTTTCCCATTGCGGATTCGGGTGCTCCGCACGCGGTACCGTATTCATAGCACTTTCCCTTCCTATTTTAAAGAGACTTGTAGGCCTTCATCCACTCGCCCATGATATAGCGGTGACCCATTGCGGTGGGATGCACGCCGTCGGCGAGCCAGTAGGAGGGCTCCGCCTTCTCTGCCAATGCATCAAAGCCCGCCTGCAGCGGAATGAAGGTGAGGCCGTATTTCTCGGCAACCTTTTTCGCCATAGCAGCACGCTTCGGCACCTCGGTGGAAAAGCCCTGCCATTTTTCCTCAGTTGCGGTGGTGGCGGTGCCGGGCAGGCAGAAGGGCTCAAGGATCATCAGCTTGATATCGGGCAGCGCGGCCTTGATCTCCTCGATCAGCATGCAGTAGATCTTGAAAAATTTATCGTTATCCACGCCGTTCGGATCCTCACCCAGCTCGTGCCATACGTCATTGACGCCGATGAGCAGGCTCATCACATCGGGCCTCAGGTTAAGGATATCCTTCTTCATGCGAGCATAGACGTCCACAATGCGGTTGCCGCTGATGCCGCGATTGAAAAACTCATGCTGCTCGGGCTCGGCAAAACCAAGCTCGGCCTTAACCATGAGGGGATAGCCCACGCCCACGTTGACATTGTTCTCGCGGGAGCGACCGCAATCGGTAATCGAATCACCTTGAAACAAAATTCTCATTTTATAGACCTCCAAGTATATAAAATTTTCTGTTTGATAAGCATCGGCGACGGGAACGCCGCGTGGGCAATTCAGCTTAAATGAACCCCTATCTGCTTTCTTTTCCATTTTATCACAGGATTTGAAAAGTTGCAATAGATATTTTGCCTGTAGCCCCCGGCATCTCACGGCTTTTTAAATTTTTCGTCGTATTTGATGCGGCGCCGCCGTCAAGGGCTCGCTTCCGTCGCCACGGACGACGGGGGAAGCACGCAATTGCGAGCGTGCTTCCATTGGTTCGAGTTGGCAAGGGCTCGATATTGTCGCTTCGCGACAAAAACAGATTGTTTCTCATTTTTGTTTTTTCTTTACGCTTTTGCTTTACATACTGCTTCCCTTTTAGAGACTTACAATCTTCCGTTGGTTCTTGCCAATGTTGATGGCCCACCAAATAAGGCGCCCCCCACGCAAGGTGGGGGGCGCCTTATTTGGTGGGCCATCAAGGGCTCGAACCTTGGACCAACCGGTTATGAGCCGGTGGCTCTGACCAACTGAGCTAATGGCCCGCATACCATATCATTATAGCGGCAGCGGTTGCATTTGTCAAGAGGGTTGCGGGGATTAAATTTTTTAATTCTTCTACCGTTTTCGCCCTGTTTTGCATGGCTGCTCTGCTATACTGTTGGCACGGAAAGGAGTGTGAAAACATGAAAACGATCAAAAAAACCGCTTTGGTGCTCTGCCTTGCCCTCGCTTTATGCTTTGTGGGCTGCGCGGCGCAGGCACCGACAAACGAGAACACCGCCACCGAGGACGAAAAGAGCCGGGCGCGCATTGCAGAGCTTGAAAGCGAGCTGCAAAAAGTAAAAGAGGAAAAATACATTGCCGAAAGCCAGCTGACGCAGGAAATTGCCAAATTGAAGGACGAGCTTGCGAAGCTGACAAGCAAGGATGAGCCCGATCCCGAGGTCGGCTCGCGCGGCATGATCTTTCACTACAAGGTAGAGGACGGCGGCGCCACCATCACGGGCTTTGAGGGGGCGGTGGCCTTGGTGCAGATCCCCGCCACGCTTGACGGATATGCCGTGAAAAAGATCGGTGAGCGCGCCTTTGAGGGAAACACGGCGCTGGCAGCCGTGGTGGTGCCCGATAGCGTTTCAAGCATTGACTGGTTTGCCTTTTACAACTGCTCGGCTCTGCAGGATATCACCATTCCCGCGAGTGTCACGCTGATCGGCCATGCGGTCTTTGACGGCTGCAACGACCTCACCGTCGTTTGCCCGACAGGCTCCTATGCCGAAACATATGCGAAAAGCTACGGCATTTCTTACGTGAACAAGTAAAAATGTCAAAATAATACATGATTTTAGCAATATTTTGTATTTACGAATGGGCCAAAGCATGATAAAATGTAGATAAAGTAAACGCAAAGTGAGGTACTTTATCATGGATAATACGTTCCGCTTAAAGCTTGTTTCGGGCATGACGAAGGCACAGCTTGAGGACAAGATGCTGCCCTTCCCCGCCCTTAAGAGCGCCACGACCCTCAAGGGTGACAACTTTTATTTTGCAGCACTTGCAACGGTGGACGCCACACACGGCGGCATCAATGCCTACATCAACGTTGAGGGCGACCTCGCCCCTTACGTGACCACCTACGTGGTAGAGCATGTGCCTGTGCGTATGCCGACCTATAACGACCGCGGCGACGACGATTTCATCTCGCACAAGCCCTGCCTTTTCCCCAACCTGATGCGCCCCACCAACCGCATTTACCTCATCGACCTGCTGCACGAGATCTATTTTGAGGTAGCAACGCCAAAGGACCTTGCCCCCGGCAGCTATCCCATTGACGTGGTGCTGCGCGCAGGCGAGGAAAACGAGGAGGTGGCGCGCGAGACCCTCACACTTGAGGTGCTTGACGCCGAGCTGCCCGCGCTCGACATCTCCTGCACGCAATGGTTCCACTACGACTGCCTGGCCGATTATTACGGCGTGGAAGTCTTTTCCGAGCGCCATTGGGAGATCGTGGAGAACTTCATGACGACCTACGTGGCGCACGGCATGAACACCATCCTCACCCCCATCTTCACCCCGCCGCTTGACACCGTGATCGGCGGTGAGCGCCCCACGGTGCAGCTGGTAGACGTCACGCGCGAGAACGGCAAATACACCTTCGGCTTTGAAAAGCTGGAGCGCTTCTGTGCCCTTTGCAAAAAGGTTGGCATCACCGACCTTGAGATCGCCCACTTCTTCACGCAATGGGGTGCCGCACACGCGCCCAAGATCATGGCGACCGATAACGGCACCTACCGCCGCATCTTCGGCTGGGAGACCGAGGCCACGGGCGAGGAGTACGTCGGCTTTTTGCACGCGTTGATCCCCGCCGTCAAGGCAAAGCTTGACGATCTTGGCTTCAAGGATCATTATTTCTTCCACATTTCCGATGAGCCCAGCCAAAGAAATCTTGAAAACTATGCGGCAGCCAAAGCGGCGATCTTTGATCTCATTTGCGATCACCCCGTGCGCGACGCACTCTCTAAATTTGATTTCTATGAGCAAGGCATCGTGAATAAGCCCATCGTCAGCGTCAATCACGCCGACGTGTTTGTGGAAAACGGCGTGCCGGATCTTTGGACCTACTATTGCTGCTCGCAGAGCGAGGGCTGCACGAACCGCTTTTACACCATGCCCGGCTACCGCACGCGCGTGCTGGGTGCACAACTCTACAAGACCGGTGCCACCGGCTTCCTGCAATGGGGCTATAACTTCTATTACAGCCGCATCTCGCAGTATCTCATCAACCCCTTCCTCATCAACGACGGCGACTTTGCCTACCCCGCAGGCGACGCATTTATCGTCTACCCCGGCATGGACGGCAAGCCGATCCTCTCCCTGCACGGCCTGCTCTTTAAGCAGGCGCTGCTTGACCTGCGCGCCATGAAGGCAGCCGAACAGAGGGTCGGGCGTGAGGCGGTGCTGGCGGCTGTGGAAGCCGAGGGCAAGATCGACTATATGCACTACCCCCGCAGCGAGGCCTACATCCTCAAGCTGCGCGACACCGTCAACCGCATGGCGGCCGGTAAATAACAGCAAAGAACGATACCGAGCAAAAAGGGCTGCGTCATTTGACGCAGCCCGATTTCATTCAGTTGGAAAAATCAAACACAGCCTTTCCGTCCTGCAGCCGCAGCGCGGCGTCAAAGGGCTTGCCTGTTTTCTTTGATACGAAGCCCTTTATTTTTGAGGTCTTCCCCTCGGTCAGCAGCAGGCGCATATTGGCCGCCGAAATGACACGTGCGCAGATCGAGGTATTGACGCGGAACTCGCACCCCTCACGATAACCCGTGCAGCCGTAGCTGAACTTGCCACGCACCACGCGCTTGCCGCAAAGCGGGCAGGTGCCGACCTCCTCGCCAAACACGCCGATCTCGGTATCCTCCTCGATTGGGAGATCCTTTTTGCAGAAAACGGCCTTGACCTCAGCGGCGGCAAGCGCCACGCTCTCCTCGACCGTCATTTCGCCGCGGAACACTCTTTTCAGGGCCTTGCCCATCTCGCTCGTGCGGAATTTATCCATGCGGATCTCCAGCCGATCAAGGCTTTCTATCAGATATTCTCCGCCCGGTAAAATGGTGTATACATCCTTGTTAAGCGCGATATACCCACTCTTGCGCGCATTGTCGATAATGCCCGTTCGCGTGGCCTCGGTGCCGAGCTCAAGACCCTCAAATACGGCCTTGTATTCCTCGGTATCGTCGCTCCCCACCGCATCCTCGGCGGCGGCCTCTGCCGCGGCCTTTTCCTCGCGGAAAGGATTTTTGAGATAATTGTTGAGAGTTTCGATGGTATAGTGCTTCGGGGGCGTGGTCTCCTTTTCCTTGGGGGCAAAGGACACGTTTACAACGTCACCTTTGGAGAGCTTGGGCAGCACCTTATCCTTTTGGGTGGCATCGTCATACTTCATCCAGCCGCGCTCCAGGATCACAAGCCCCTTGAGAACAAATTCCTCAATATCCCCCACCGCCACCGTGATCTCGGTGCGCTCGGCGGTACAGGGCTCGGCACAAAAGACCGCCACAAAGCGGCGAAAGACCGTAGCGTAAACGGTATTCTCTCGCTCGCTGAGCTCGCCCTTTTTGGGGATCTTATAAGTGGGCGTGAGCGCGGAGTGCGACTCGATCTTGCTATCGTCAAAGATCTTGGGGCTATCCTTAAAGCAAACGGCATAGCCGAGATTTTTGCATTGCGCAATGATCTTGCGCATCTTATCCTTCTCGGCGGTGGCAAGATACTCGGAGTTGGTACGGGGATAAGTGAGATACCCCTTTTCGTAAAGCCCTTGGATGATGGCAAGGCTATCTGCCATGGACATTTTATATTTTTTACCGAGCACGTTTTGCAGCTTGGAAAGCGAATAGAGCTTACCCGGCTGCAGCGTATCCTTTTTGCGCTTCACGGACTTGACCACGGCGCCCGCGGCATTCATCCCGGCACAAAGCGCGGCAGCCTCTTCCCTGCCCTTTGCGGTGTCGTCCAGCTTTTGCTTGCTTGTCAGCTCCACGCGCTCGCCGTTCGTTTCCTCGTTGCTGTAGGGCACGAGATATTTGCCCGGCACGAAATTGCGGATGGCCATATCGCGCTCGTAGACGGCACGCACAATAGGCGCGATCACGCGGCCGACGCGCAGCAGCGTGCCGCTTTTGATCGTTGCATAGCGCGTGAGATTAACGCCGTAAAGCCAATCAATATAGGTGCGCGCCAGCCCCTCGTTGGCAAGGTTTTGATAGGCTGCGGCATCCCCTAAATTGCGCAACGCCTCGGCCACGGTCTCGGGGGTCTGATCGGGCAGCCAGAGGCGCTTTTGCACCTTGGGCGTTTTCAGCGCGTGCTCCACGCACAGACGCACAATGATCTCACCCTCGCGGTCTGCGTCTCCCGCGTTGATGATGGTATCCACGTCGGGACGGTTACATAGCGCAGCGATCACGTTAAACTGCTTTTGCACGCCCACATCTACCTGCTTTTTGTCCTGATCGCGTCTGAGCTCAAAGCGGAACTGCTGCGGGATGCAGGGCAGCTTATCCAGCGTCCAGCGCGCCCCCGACTCGCCGCCCACGTAGCTCTCGATATCGACCAGCGAAAACAGATGACCGAAGGCCCAAGTGATGAGATACCCCTCACCCTCAAGATACCCGTCGCGACGGGCAAGCTTGCCGATGCCTGCGGCAATATTGCGGGCAAGACTGGGTTTTTCGGCAATAATGAGAACCATGCGGTCACCTCCCTTTCATGATATACTACCATTTTAACGCAAAAGACAAAAATAGTCAATCCATGCCCCATATTTTCGCCCAAAATTTTCGCTCAAAAAAAGATAGCGGCCGCAGCCGCTATCTTTTTATATCACAAAATTACAGATACTTTTTGATGGTATCGGTAGCCTCTTCGGCGGGGATAGAAGCAGTCATAAACACATTGACCTCATGCTTTGCAAGCAGGGTGTTGAGGTTTTCGAGCATAGCCTCAAGCGCACCGATGTTGCCGCCGCAGATCTTAAGGGTGTTATCCACAAACAGATCGGTCACGTCATAGTTGCTGGCAAGAATGCCTGCCATGAAGCCATACAGGGCTTCTGCATCGTGAATGAGATACTCCTCGGTGTCAACAAGACGAACTTTAGACTTAATATCAAAACGCAACTGCGTACCCTTCTCCACACAAACAACGTCACCGTGCGAAGTAGCCGCGGCTGCATTAACCTTTTCAATCAGAGTTTTGGTCTTACCCGTACCCTTTACGCCAATCATCAATTTGAGCATTTGACAATACCTCCGTTTTGTTACAGCGCAGAATAGCATTCTGCCTTTACGTTTATTATACACGATAGTTTTTCGTATTGCAAGGGGGTTTTGGAAAAAATTTGCAAAGAAAAACCGACGAAAAATGGTTTTCCGTCGGTTTTTCTTTTCAATTTCATATTATTTCGCCAAGCGAGCGTCAAGTGCTGCCTTTTGCTCCTCGTAGCCGGGCTTGCCGAGCAGAGCAAACATATTTTTCTTGTAAGCCTCAACACCGGGCTGGTCAAAGGGATTGACACCCAGCATATAGCCCGACATCGCACACGCCTTCTCGAAGAAATAGAGCATGTAGCCAAGCGAATGTGCGGTGCGGTCGTCAAGCTCGAGCACCACGTTCGGCACGCCGCCGTCCACGTGTGCAAAGAGCGTGCCCTGCTGCGCCATGCTATTGACGTAAGCGAGCTCCTTGCCCGACAGGAAGTTGAGGCCGTCGATATTGGCAGGATCGTTGGGGATCAGTTGTACAGAGCCCGCATCCTTCACCGAAACAACGGTTTCAAAGAGATTGCGCATGCCGTCCTGAATATACTGACCAAGGGAGTGCAGGTCGGTGGAGAAAATGACCGAAGCCGGGAAAAGACCCTTGCCGTCCTTGCCCTCACTCTCGCCGAAGAGCTGCTTCCACCACTCGGCAAACATCTGCATGAAGGGCTCGTACCCGACAAGAATTTCGGTGGTCTTGCCCTTGCGCAGAAGAATATTGCGCAGCGCTGCGTATTTGTAGCAATCGTTTTTGCCAAGATCGGGATCGGCAAAGGCCTCGCGTGCGGCATTCGCACCTGCGATCAGCGCATCGGTATCAATGCCCGACACGGCAATGGGAAGCAGGCCTACGGCCGTGAGCACGGAAAATCTGCCGCCCACGTCATCGGGCACAACAAAGGTCTCGTAGCCAACCTGATCGGCAAAGCTCTTGAGCGTGCCGCGTGCGCGGTCGGTGGTCACGAAAATGCGCTCACGCGCGCCATCCTTGCCGTATTTCTTTTCCAGCAGCTCACGGAACACGCGGAAGGCAACGGCAGGCTCGGTGGTGGTGCCGGATTTCGAGATCACGTTGATGCACACATCCTTGCCCTCGCAAATGGCAAGCAGCTCCTGCATATTGGAAGCGCTGATGTTGCAGCCCGAGAAATAAATATCGGGCGTATCCTTCTTGAGATTGTTGTAAAGCGGAGATTTCAGGAACTCCACCACGGCGCGTGCGCCAAGGTAAGAGCCGCCGATGCCGATCACGATAAAGACGTCACAGCTCTTTTGAATTTTTGCAGCTGCCGCCTTGATGCGAACGTACTCCTCCTTATCGTAATCACGGGGCAGATCAAGCCAACCGAGAAACGCGTTGCCGGGGCCGTTCTTGGCGTGAAGCATCTCGTGCGCAGCGGTCACCATGGGCTGCATGGCGGTGTATTCATTCTCCCCAACAAAGGGAGCAACGTAAGTGTCGATCAAGCGAATGGACATTTGGTACCTCTTTCTTTGATAGCCGTTCGGGCTCGTAATATAGTTTAAACAAAAACCAATGTATCTATTTTACAACACAAGCGCGAAAAATGCAATATCTACTTGCAAAAAAAACCTATTTTTTGCTTACAAAAGTAAAAATTGCTGCAAAATGCGCCAAAACAGCGTCCCAAATCCGATTTTTTCCACGCACTCGGCGGCAACAATGGGCACCGCGCCGATCTCCTTACCGTCAAGGCGGTAGACTACACGCCCCACGGTCTCGCCCGCGGCAATGGGTGCCGTGAGCGTTTCGGGCAGCTCGATCACAGTTTCGACGCGCGTGCTTGCCCCCTTTTGCACCGTTGCGGCAAAGGGTGCATAGGTCAGCGGGCAGACAGAAGAAACGCCGCCCGTCACCGCGCGCGAAAGCTCCCCTGCCGCCGCCTCGAAGGTGCAGAAATTGGCAAAGCCGTAATCAAGCAGTTGGGCGGCGATCTGATTGCGCCCGTCGCGCGTATCGGCCGCCATCACCACGGCGATCAGCGAAACGCCGTCGCGCTGGGCGGTGGCACTGATGCAAAACTTGGCGCGCGCGGTGGAGCCGGTCTTGAGGCCCGTGCAGCCGCGATAAAAGCGCACCAGACGGTTGGTGTTCGTCAGGCCAAAGCTCCCGTCTCGCACGGTATCCATCCAGATGCCGCTGTATGCAAGGATCTTTTCGTGAGCGATCAGCGCCCGTGACATGATGGCAATGTCGCGCGCCGAGGTCACGTGATTGACGGCGGTATCATCAAGCCCGTTGGTATTTTCAAAATTCGTTTGAGTCATGCCGAGCGCGGCGGCGCGCGCGTTCATATCGCGCACAAACTGCTCCTCGCTGCCCGCCACGTGCTCGGCCAGCGCCACGGCGCAGTCGTTGGCGGAAGCGATCACCACGCATTTGAGCATCTCCTCCACCGTCATGGTCTCCCCTTCCTTCAAGTAGACCTGCGAGCCGCCCATCGAGGCCGCGTGTGCGCTGACCGTCACGGGGTCACTCAGCGCGATCCTGCCGCCATCCACCGCCTCCATCACGAGCAGCAGCGTCATAATTTTGGTCACCGATGCGGGCGGCAGCGCCTCGTCGGCGTTCTGCTCAAACAGCACCTGCCCCGTTTTGGCATCCATCAAAATCGCCGCGCGACACGGCAGCTCCATGGCGGGCGTGTCGGCATCAACGGGCGCCGAGATCGCGACGGCCTCAGCCCCGACACTAAGCACCGCGAATGGCAGCAGCAAAACGGCAAGCAGCAAGCAAACGGTACGTTTCATCTGTTTTTTCATAAAAAATCACCCCCGCTTTAGCCTATGTGGCGCGGGGGTGAATGAGAACGTTATTTTATTTTTTTGCCATCCGCAAAGGCCTTGCCCACGACCTCGCCAAGGGCAAGGTAACGGTGTCCCACGGGGTCATAGGTGATGGGTTGGAGCTTGGCAAGATCAATTTTGCCGTTTTCACCGAGGATGCGCTCGTCGGCCGAGACGTTGACGATCTCGCCGACCAGACGGCAGGTGGCGGCATCGTAGCCGATCAGCCGGCACTCAAGCGCCATGGGCAGCTCGGCAAAAAGCGGTGCATCCACAAGGCTGCTTCGCTCGGCGTGCCAGCCCGCCCTTTCGAGCTTATCGGGCACGTCGTTGCCCGATACGATGCCCACGTAATCGGCAGCCACCACGTTTGCAACATCCGCCACGCTGACGGTAAAGGCACCGCGCGCAAGAATGTTGGCGGTGGTCTTATGGTCGTCACTCACACAAATTGAGATCTCGTTTTCCTCGCTGATGCCGCCCCACGCCGCGTTCATGGCGTTGGGGGTGCCATCCTCGGCATAGCTGCCGATGAGTAGTACGGGCATGGGAT